>JACPIQ010000097.1 GCA_016188005.1 Candidatus Rokuibacteriota bacterium
CGTTGGGATGCACCATGCCCGGGCCCAGGATCTCGAGCCACCCGTCCTGCTTGCAGACGCGGCAGCCCTCGCCCCCGCAGAGGAAACAGAGCACGTCCACCTCGGCGGAGGGCTCCGTGAACGGGAAGAACGAGGGACGGAAACGGATGCGCGAGCGGCTGCCGAACATCTCCCGCGCGAACAGCTCCAGCGTCCCCTTGAGGTCGCCCATGGTGATGTGGGCGTCCACCGCCAGCCCCTCGACCTGGTGGAACATGGGCGAATGGGTGATGTCGGCGTCCCGGCGGTAGACCTTGCCCGGGCAGATGATCCGCACCGGCGGGCGCTGGGCCTTCATGGCCCTGATCTGCACCGGCGAGGTGTGGGTCCGCAGCAGCGTGTCCGGCGAGAGGTGGAAGGTGTCCTGCATGTCCCGGGCCGGGTGGTCGTCGGGGAAGTTGAGCGCGGCGAAGTTGTAGTAGTCAGACTCCACCTCGGGGCCCTCGGCGACCGAGAAGCCGAGCCCCTCGAAGATGGCGATGATCTCGTCCTGGACGCGGGTGATGGGGTGGACGGCGCCCGGAGGCGTGAAGCGTCCGGGGAGGGTGAGATCCACCCGCTCAGCCTCCCGGGCCCGGCTCCGCTCGTGGGCCTGGAGCGCCTCGAGGCGCGCAGCGACGCGCTCCTCGATCTCGGCCTTGGCGCGGTTCGCCGCCTGTCCGACCCGCGGGCGGTCGGCCGCCGGGACGGCGCCCAGCGAGCGCAGCAGCGAGGTCAGCTCACCGGAGCGCCCGAGGATCCTGATGCGGATCTGCTCGAGGTCGGCGGTGGACAGGGCGGCGGCGATCTCGGCCAGCGCCCGGTCGCGGATCTGCTGGACCCGCGGGTCCGGCGCCACGCTCAGGCGCGGCTCGCCGTTCGCGCCGTCTCCGCCAGCTTGGCGAAGGCGGTCGGGTCCTGGACGGCCAGCTCCGCGAGGATCTTCCGGTCGAGGCCGATGCCGGCTTTCCTGAGCCCCGACATGAAGGCGGAGTAGGAAAGGCCCAGCTGCCGGCACGCCGCGTTGACGCGGATGATCCAGAGCGAGCGCGCCCGCCGCTTCTTCTGCTTGCGCCCCCGGTAGGCGAAGGCGCCCGCGCGGAGCACGGTCTCGGCCGCCGTGCGGTGGAGCTTTCGCCGGCCGCCGAAGTAGCCCTTCGCCCTCTTCAGCACCTTCTTCCTGCGCTGGCGGGTCTTGGCCCCGCCCTTGGCCCGTGGCATGGTTCCCCTCTCCTCTTCCTTACAGGTATGGGACGAGCTTCTTGAGCCGCGGCTGGTCGGCCGGGCTGATGAGCGAGGCTTTGCGGAGCCGCCGCCGACGCTTGGGGGGCTTCGCCTCCAGGAGGTGACCCTTCCACCCGCTGCGCCGCTTGAGCTTCCCGGACCCGGTGGCCTTGAGGCGCTTGGCCGCGGCCCGCTTGGTCTTCATCTTCGGCATGAGGATCTCCTAGTGGGCCTTCGGGGACAGGATCATGCTCAGCATGCGCCCCTCCATGCGGGGGTGGCTCTCCACCACCGCCATGTCGCTCATGATCTCGGACATCCGGCTCAGCATCTTCCAGCCCAGCTCGGTGTGCGCCATCTCGCGTCCCTTGAACCGCACCGTCACCTTCGCCTTGTTGCCCTCCTCGAGGAAGCGCCGCACGTGCTTGGCCTTGAAGTCGAAGTCGTGCGTGTCCGTCTTGGGCCCGAGCTTGACTTCCTTGACGACGATCGTGGTCTGCTTCTTCCGCGCTTCCTTCTGCCGACGGGCCTGCGTGTACTTGTACTTCCCGAAGTCCATGATCCGGCACACCGGCGGCGCCGCCTCGGCCGCCACCTCCACCAGATCCATGTCGCGCTGCCTGGCCAGCTCGAGCGCCTGGGTGATGGGGAGAATCCCCAGCTGCTCGCCGTCGGCGCTCACCACCCGCACCTCCCGCACGCGAATCCCTTCGTTGATCCGGATCTCCTTGGGCTGTATCGCTCTGGCTCCTTGGTGTGCGGGGCTCAGGCCGGTCGCCCCACGGTGAGGGTGGCGGCACGACTGCCGATCTCGGTGGCGAGTTCCGACACGATGCGCTCCACGGGCAGGGCCCCGGCGTCCTCGCCGCTGCGCCGGCGCAGGCTCGCCGTCCCGTGCTGCGCCTCGCGCTCACCCACGACCAGCATGTAGGGAACCTTCCGCAGCTGGGCCTCGCGGATCCGGTACCCGAGCTTCTCGTTGCGGTCGTCCAGCTCGGCCCGGATGCGCGCCGTGCGGAGCCGGGCGAAGACGGTCCGCGCGTACTCCCCGTGCTTCTCGCTGATGGGCAGGACGCGGGCCTGCACGGGCGCCAGCCACGTGGGGAAGGCCCCCGCGAAGTGCTCGGTCAGGAGGCCGATGAACCGTTCGTAGGAGCCGAAGATGGCCCGGTGGATGGCCACCGGCCGTTTGGGCTGCCCGTCGGAGTCGATGTACGTCAGCTCGAACCGCTCCGGCAGCATCGCCAGGTCCACCTGCACCGTCGCGATCTGCCACTGTCGGCCCAGCACGTCCCCCACGTAGATGTCGATCTTGGGCCCGTAGAAGGCGCCGTCGCCGGGGTTCAGCTCGTGGGCGAGCCCGTTGGCCTTGAGCGCCTCCGCGAGCGCGCCCTCGGCCGCGTCCCACTGCGCCTCGGACCCGAGCTTCTTCTCCGGCCGGGTCGACAGCGTGAAGGTCGGCTGGAGCTCGAAGGTCTTGTACCACTCCCGGACCAGGTCGAGGATGCCGACGATCTCGTCCTGGAGCTGGTCCGGCCGGCAGTAGATGTGGGCGTCGTCCTGGGTGAACTGACGGACGCGGACGAGGCCGGTGAGCGTGCCCGACCGCTCGTTGCGGTGACAGCGCCCCATCTCGGAGTGGCGCAGCGGCAGATCCCGGTAGGAGCGCAGCGCCCGCCGGTAGACGAAGGTCGATGGCGGGCAGTTCATGGGCTTGAGCGTGAAGAGCTCCTCCTCCACCTCCACCTTCAACATGTTGTCGCTGTAGTGCTCCCAGTGCCCCGACTCCTCCCACAGCCGCTTGTGGATCAGCATCGGGGTGGAGATCTCCTGGTAGCCGCGGTCGTCGAGATGCTCGCGGGCGAACTTCTCCAGCTCGCGCACCAGGATCATCCCGTTGGGCAGCCAGAAGGGCGCCCCGGGGGCCACGTCGTGGAAGTCGAAGAGGTCCAGCTCCCGGCCCAGCTTGCGGTGGTCGCGCTTCTTGGCCTCCTCCAGGCGCCAGAGGTGCTTGTTCAGATCCTCCTGGGTGAGCCAGGCCGTCCCGTAGATGCGCTGGAGCATCGGCTTCCGCTCGTCCCCGCGCCAGTAGGCTCCGGAGGAGGTGAGGAGCTTGAAGGCCTTGAGAGCGCCGGTGGAGCGGACGTGGGGGCCACGGCAGAGATCGAGGAAGTCACCCTGGCGGTACACCGAGACCGTGGGCACGTCGAGCCCATCGAGGATCTCGACCTTGAAGGGCTCGTCGCGCTCCTTGAAGTAGGCGATGGCATCGGCGCGCGCCCACTCCTCCCGGACGAAGGGCAGGTCCGCCTTGACCAGCTCCCGCATCTTCGCCTCGATGCGCTGGAGATCCTCGGGCGTGAAGGGCGTGGCCTTGAGGAAGTCGTAGTAGAAGCCGTCCTCGATGGCCGGGCCGATGGCGACGCGCACGTCGGGGAAGAGCTGCTTCACCGCCTGGGCCAGGACATGCGAGGTCGAGTGCCGGAGCGTCGGCAGGGGTTCCGGGAGACAGTCGTGCTCCCCGGCGAATTTCAGGTGTCGGTCTTCTTCCGACTCAGCCATCAGATCCTTTCGTGATCCGGAGACAAAAAAGCACCACACGGACGGCGCCCGGTGATGCTCTCGACTGCTCTAGTCGCGCACCCGCTGTCGCCTCGCGATGGGCACCCCTCGATCAACGGGATCGGATGGTAGGCTCGGGCGGTTTCGAACCGCCGACCTCTTGCGTGTCAAGCAAGCGCTCTCCCACTGAGCTACGAGCCTGCCTCCCCGGAAAAAACAGTGAACATGCTACAGGATACGCGACAGGCCTGTCAAGGGAGGCGCCCCCGGCCGAGGGCGTTCCTAGCGCAGGAACTGGTTCACGAAGCTGTTGCCGACGATCTGGTAGCTGAACAGGCCGCTGACGGGGAGCCCCTTCTGGCCGAGGATGTCCGGCACGGGCGGGAAGGGCTGGGCCAGGCGCACCGCGTTCATCGCGTACTCGTCGAGGATCTCGACGCCCGAGGAGCGCCTGAGCTCCAGGAGCTGCAGGTGCCCGTCCTTGGCGATGTGGAACTCGATGAGGAGCTGACCGCCGATGCCGCGCTCCCCCGCCTCGCGCGGGTAGATCCACTTCGACTTGATGCGCTCGCGGAGCTTGCCGAAGTAGTCGACGTACTTCGGATCCTGGGTGTCGAGCGGGACGGGCTCGCCCTCGACGCCGCCGTGCCCGTCCCTGAGCCCCCCGCCGCCCCCGGGCCGCCTCAGCATGGCGGCCGGAAGGTCGAGCCCTGCCCTGGTCTTCGCCAGCATCTGCCCTCCCGGCTCGGATGCCGGAGCCGGACGCGCGGCGCCGGGCCTGCCTTCCGAGGGGGTGGACTCCGTGGGCTGAGTCGGGGGGGCGGGGCTCTCGCGCTCGGGGGCGCGGGCCTGAGGCCCGGGGACGGGCGCCGGCTCGGGGGCGCGCGGCGCCGGGGTCTCCGGTGGGGGTGCGGGCGACGCCTTGGCGACCTGCTGCTGGGGGGAGGCCGGCACGGGCGCCGGCTTCGGTGCCTCGGCGACCCTGGGCCGCGCCTCCCGGGCCTTGGGCACTGGCGGCTCCTGGGCGCGGCGCGCGGGCGGCGCCTGCTCCGGCCCCACGGGACGCGCCGGATTGCCGCGCGGGGCCGGCTCCTCGGGCCGGTCGGGGGCGATATCGACGAAGAGCGGCTCCCCGCGCTTGACGATGATCGTCGGTCCGAGGGCGCCCGCCAGGTACACGGAGGCGGCAAGCAGCGCGTGGAGCGCGACCGAGCAGACGAGGGCAACCAGCAAGACCCGCCGCGAACGGTCTGTCGGCAGCCAGATCTTCATACCCCGCGATTATGCCACGGCCCACTCCCGGGGCCCGGCTCCCTGACCACGGCCTGCCAGGCCGCTGGAACCCCCGCATCCTACAGGGTGCGGCCGACGGCCTCCGCCACCGGGCGCAGCTCCCGCATGAGCTGGGCGAACCTGGACGGCTTGAGGGACTGCGGCCCGTCCGACAGGGCCTCCTCCGGCCGCGGGTGCACCTCGACGATGAGCCCGTCGGCCCCGCAGGCCACCGCCCCCTTGGCCATGGCAGGCACGAGGTCCCAGTGGCCCGTCCCGTGGGAGGGGTCCACCACCACCGGCAGGTGCGACAGCTTCTTGATGACCGGAACGGCGTTGAGGTCGAGGGTGAAGCGCGTCGCCGTCTCGAAGGTGCGGATACCCCGCTCGCAGAGGATCACGTTGGGGTTGCCGGCGGACAGGATGTACTCGGCCGAGAGCAGGAACTCCTGGATGCTCGTGGCCATGCCGCGCTTGAGGAGCACGGGCTTGCCCATCTCCCCCACGCGGCGGAGGAGCGTGAAGTTCTGGATGTTGCGCGCGCCGATCTGCAGGACGTCGGCGTACTCCGCCACGAGCTCCACGCTCTCCGTCTCCAGCACCTCGGTGACCACGGGCAGCCCCGTCCGCTTCTTGGCCTCCTTGAGGTACTTGAGCCCCTGCTCCTTGAGCCCCTGGAAGGCGTAGGGCGAGGTGCGAGGCTTGTAGGCCCCGCCTCTGAGGATGCTGGCACCGGCCTGCTTGACGGCCTCGGCCACCTCGAAGACCTGCCCCTCCGACTCCACCGAGCAGGGCCCCGCCATCACGATCACGCGCTGGCCGCCCACGGTCACGCCGTTGACCCGCACCTCGCTCGGCTCCGGCCGGATCTCGCGGCTCGCGAGCTTGAACGGCTGCTGCACGGGCATGACGGCTTCCACCGTCTCCAGCGCCTCCAGCAGCCGCAAGTCGGCCTTGCCGCGCTCCTCACCGACGGCGGCGACGATGGTCTTGAACTCGCCGCGGATGGTGTGGGGCTGGTACCCCAGCTCGAGGACACGCCCGCACACGTGATCGACTTCCGCGTCCGTCACTCCCGACCTGAGCACGATGATCATCTTGTTCTCCTTCGCCTGGGGCGGGCACCGGGCTGTCGCCCGCCCGCCCCCGCCGCAACGTCGCGCCCCGCTGATTCCCGCGCGGGGCGTCAGCCGCCGTCACCCGCGCCGGGTCTCAGTCGCCCTCATCCCGGGCGGGTACCCGGGCTGTCGCCCGCCCGCCCCCGACGGAACCTCACGCCGCGCTCTTTCTCCCGCGGGGCGTCAGCCGCCGTCTCTGTCGCCCGATCTCAGCCGCCGCCCTCACAGGGTGCGCCCGAGGACTTCGGCGAGGGGGCGAAGCTCCCTCATGAGCGCGGCGAAGCGGTCCGGCTTGAGGGACTGCGGCCCATCCGACAGCGCCTCCTCCGGCTTGTTGTGGACCTCGATGATGAGCCCGTCGGCCCCGGCGGCGAGCCCCGCCCGCGCCATCGCGGCCACGTACTCCCAGTGCCCCGTTCCGTGGCTCGGGTCCACCACGACAGGCAGGTGCGAGAGCTTCTTCACGACGGGGACGGCGCTGAGGTCGAGGGTGAAGCGCGTCGCCGTCTCGAAGGTGCGGATGCCCCGCTCGCAGAGGATCACGTTGGGGTTGCCGCCCGCCAGCACGTACTCGGCGGACAGCAGCCACTCCTGGATCGAGGTGGACATGCCGCGCTTGAGGAGCACGGGCTTGCCGCACTCGGCGACCCGCTTGAGCAGGGAGAAGTTCTGGACGTTGCGCGCGCCGATCTGCAGCACGTCGGCGTGCTCCGCGACCACCTCCACCTTGTCGGGCTCCATCACCTCCGTCACCACCGGCAGCCCCGTCTTGCGACTCGCCTCCGCCAGGAGCGCGAGCCCCTCCTCCTCCAGCCCCTGGAAGGCGTAGGGCGAGGTGCGCGGCTTGAACGCCCCGCCCCGGAGCATGTGGGCGCCGCCGTCCCTGACCCCCTCGGCCACGGCCATGAGCTGAGCGCGCGACTCCACCGAGCACGGTCCCGCCATGACGACCACCGGCCGGCCGCCCACCGGCACTTCCCCCACCTTGAACTGGGTGCTCCCGGGGTGGGCTTCGCGGCTCGCGAGCTTGAAGGGCTGGAGGATCCGGACGACCCCCTCCACGGCATCCAGCGACTGGAGCGCCAGGAGCTGTTCCTTCGCGCGATCGTCCCCGACCACGCCAATGATGGTCCGTACCTCCCCCCGGGAGAGGTGGGTCCTGAATCCGAAGTCCACCACCCGCCGGCAGACGTCCTCGATGTCCGCCTCGGTCGATCCCGGCTTCATGATGATGATCATGCCGTGCCTTTCCCGGGCTCCCCTCGCCCGCCGGACGCTCGCGCTCCGCGACTTCCCTCGCCCGATCTCAGCAGCCGTCAACACAAAGAAAAACGCCGCGGGCCTGTTGCCCGCGGCGTTGGGCTCGATCTCGATCGCCACGGGCTGGCGGTTCGTCCGCCCGTGGCTCCCGGAGGCTAGCTCAGGAAAGCCAGTAGGCGGACGGGGGGAAAGTAAAAGTAGAACCGCCAGCCCTGCGCGACCCCGTTCCCCGTCCGTGCCACCGTCTTGCCTCCTGTGCGAAACGTGGGTGCCAGTCTACGAAGCCGCCGGGGGCCTGTCAAGCCCCCCCTTCCCCGGACCCCTGCCCGTTGCGCGCCTGGAGCCACCCGACGATACGGTGGCGATAGTAGTAGAGGGGCAGAGCCACGGCCACGGCGAGGGTGGTAAGGAGCACCACCTGGATGTAGTGGCCGGCCGCGGTCTGGGAGCCCTGGGCTGACAGGATCCAGGTACCCGGCATCCGGCCGAGCCCGGAGACCAGCGCGAACACCCACACCGGCATGGGGCTGATCCCGAAGAGGTAGCAGACCATGTCCTTGGGCAGACCGGGGATGAGATAGATGATGAAGCAGAGGATGGCGCCTTCGGCCTCGACGATGAACCCGAGCCGGGCCCACGTCTCATTGCTCACGAGCTTGCGGACGAAGTGCGCGCCGAGCCAGCGTCCGGCCCCGAAGGCGGCCACGGAGCCCAGGGTGAGTCCGATCGTCGAGTAGACGAAGCCCAGCGACACCCCGAAGAGGTAGCCCCCGAGGAAGCCCGTGGCCTCGCCGGGGACGGGGGAGATGACGACCTGAAGCGCCTGGATGACGATGAAGATCACCGGGGCCAGGATCCCCCATTCCCGCAGGGTCAGCTTCAGGAACTCCTTGTCCTGGTACAGGCGGCGCACGAATCGGTAGCCCGCGAAATCGTCGGCGAGGAGCAGCCAGAGACAGGCCGCGGTGAAGAGGACCGAGCCGCCGGCGAGGACCGTCCAGCGGTAGCGCGAGATCAGATCCCGCATCGCCCCATGGCCGGCGCGTGGCCCGGCGGGTGGGGGCTCATGTCGCGGCAGCCACGGACGTCGGCTCCATGCGGCCGAACCACCCGTACCGGGGCCACCACCGCGGGAGCACCGGATGCCGCGCGGCGAGGCTCGTGAAGGCGGCGAGCCAGCGCGTCGGGGCGTGCATCGCGAAGAGCTGTGCGCACCAGAGGATCCGGTAGGCGCACCGGTAGCGCCCTACCAGCCGGCGGTAGTGCTCGAGCCCTTCGGCGAGACTCGTCCGACCCTCGATGACTGCCTGCACGATCTTGCCGCACTCACCCCCGAAGTAGAGCGCCGGGCGAATGCCCTCGGCGGTGAGCGGCATGCACTGCCCGGCGGCGTCGCCCACCGCGAACAGGTGCCCCACGGTCGGCCGGAGGAGCCGGTTTGGAAAGTAGGTGCCGTGGAAGCTGGTGGCGGCGATGCCGCGGTCGGAGAGGAAGCGATCGAGGGCGGGCTTGAGCTTGGAGGCGCCCACGTAGGAGCCCAGGCCGACGAGGCTCTGCGCGCCCGCCGGGAAGATCCAGCCCAGGCCGCGGCGGATCAGTCCCTTGTCGAGCCAGAAGGAGAGCCCCTCGCCCGTGAGATCTGCGCGCGCCTCCAGGCCGAACGAGTAGATGCCGCCCCGCGGGCGTTCGGGCTGGCCGCCGTTGACCACGGCGCGCCGCCACCCCGAGCAGTCCACCACGACCGGTGCGCTGAAGCGTCCCTCGGTGGTGAGCACGGCCCCCTCCTCGACGCCGGTCACCCGCGTGCGGAGGAAGCGCGCCCGGCACTGAGCGAGCAGGCCCAGGCAGAAGGCCTTGTAGTCGAAGGTGCAGAAGGGCACGGCCGACAGGTCGTACGTCACGCTGCGCCCGGGCGTGCGCACCGTGAGCCGCTCGTGCACCTGGAGCACGCTGCCGGCCACCCCGAGGGTCTGGGGCACCCAGAGCGGGGTGCCGCACGCCGAGGTCTGGACCGCGCCCACCTCGTTGCCGTCGAGGAGAAGGACGTCCCCGCGAAGCTGGCGGGCCACACCGAGCCCCGCGAAGCTCGCTCCGACCACGATCGCATCGTACTCGCGTGCCGACATCTCGCGTCCGCGACCTCCCAGCTTCGCCCGCCTTGCGCGGAGCGCCAGAGGGATACTCCGCCAAGCGCCCGACGATGTCAATTCCGCCCCTTGGCGTCCTCGTACTTGAGCACGCGCACCTTCTCCATGGTGATGAGCCCGCCCGGCATCATGCGGTCCACCAGGGGCAGAACCCGGTCCAGGTGCTCCTGGGAGTCCACCACCTCGATGACGAGCGGCAGGTCGGTGGACAGGCGGAGGATGTTGGCCGTGTGCACGACCGAGGCGGCGCCGAAGCCGGAGACGGCGCGCAGCACGGTGGCCCCGGCGAGCCCCTCGCGCCGGAACAGCTCCAGCAGCGCCACGTGCAGGGGCCGGTGCTCCCACCGGTCGCTCTCGCCGATGAACACGCGCATGAGGACCTGCTCGCCGTCGAGCTTCCGCATCGCTAGGCTCCTCCCCTCGCGGCGGTGAGGACCCGGCCCAGCTCGAGGCCGAGGCCGCACACGAGTAGACAGAGGGTGGTCGTGACCAAGACGTTGAGCGCGGCGTAGAGCCAGTCGCCGCTCTCGAGGAGCTTGAGCGTCTCGTAGGAGAACGACGAGTAGGTGGTGAACCCGCCCAGGACGCCGATCGTGAGGACCAGCCGGACGGCATCGGGGATCACCAGCGTGCTCAGGCCGACCTGCTGGAGCAGGCCGATCAGGAAGGAGCCGAGGACGTTCACCAGGAGCGTGCCGTACGGGAAGTCGGACCCGAGCCAGCGCGCCGCGACGCCACCCGCCCAGTAGCGGGCCCCGGTGCCGAGCGCCCCGCCCAGACAGATGAGGATCAGCCGCACGCGCCAGGCGGGCGAGGCACGACCGCCGGCCGGCTCCCGCTCCACGGCGCTGCGGCCTCGAAGGCCGCAGAGGCGGCGAGCACGGTCCGGTCGGCGTGACGTCGGCCCACGATCTGCAGTCCCACCGGAAGTCCCGAAGCGGTGAAGCCCGCGGGGACGGTGGCGGCAGGTTGGCCCGTGAGATTGAAGGGGAACGTGAAGGGCACCCAGCCGAGCGGCGAGATCGCCCGACCGTTGATCGCGGCCGGCGGGGGACCGGCCGCCGGGAAGGCCGGAACCGGCATCGTCGGGGTGATGAGCAGATCGAAGCGGGCCAGGAAGCGCTGCACCTCACCCCAGAGCTCGCGCCGGCGGCGCGCGGCCTCGAGGTACTGCGCGGCCGTGACTGTCTGGCCGAAGCGCAGGAAGGCGACGAGCGTCCGGTCGAGCTCGCGCTCGGCGTCCGCCAGCCGGCCGCCCCAGGCCGCGAAGGTCTCGGCCGCCGCCATGACGCGGAAGATCTCCTCCGGGTCCTCCCACGTGGGCACCACGGCCTCCACGTGGCAGCCCAGGGACTCGAACTCCACCGCCGCCCGTTCGCACAGCGCGGCCACCTCAGGATCCACGAGGGCCCGGCCCAGGTCCGGCGCCCAGGCGACACTGAGGCCGGCGATGCCCGCGTCGCACGCCGCGAGGAAGAGGCCGCCCGCGTCGGCCGGCAGCGAGTGGCGGTCGCGATCGTCGGGCCCGGCGAGGGCGTCCAGCATGAGGGCCGCATCCCGCACGGTCCGCGCCATGGGGCCCGTGTGTGAGAAGGTCTCCCAGCCGGGAAAGCCGGGCCCGGACGGAACCCGCCCGAACGAGGGCTTGAGCCCGTAGATCCCGCAGAACGAGGCGGGGATGCGGATGGAGCCGCCGCCATCCGTCCCGAGGGCAAAGGGGCCCAGGCCGGCGGCGACGGCTGCGGCTGCGCCGCCGCTGGACCCGCCCGGCGTCATCTCGAGGTTCCAGGGGTTGCGCGTGATCCCGAAGAGCGGGCTGTCGGTCATGCCCTTGTGGCCGAACTCCGGCGTCGCGGTCTTGCCGATGATCACGGCGCCGGCCGCCCTGAGGCGCTCGACGCTGACCGCGTCCTCCTCGGGATAGTGCTCGACGAAGAGCCGCGACCCACCCGTGGTCCGTATGCGGCGGGTGAAGATGAGGTCCTTCACCGAGACAGGCACACCGTGAAGAGGCGGGAGCGGCTCTCCCGAAAGCACGGCCACCTCCGCCGCCAGGGCGGCATCACGCGCTTCCTCCTCGGCGACCGTGCAGAAGGCGTTGAGGAGCGGACCGAGCTCGGCGATGCGCGCCAGGATCGCGTCCGTCACCTCGACCGGGGAGACCTCCCTGTCGCGGATGAGCCCCGCCAGCTCGACGGCCGAGCGCCAGGCGAGGTCGGCGCCGGCCATCAATGCCGGGCCGGGCGCCGCGCGAGAGTCAGGTCCACGTGGGTGGCGCTGGCCCCCTCGATGACCGTCACGCGGCACAGATCCTCGCCCTTCGCGTACTCCGCCCACTGGCCCTTGAAGCCCTCGGGGTTCACGAAGCGCTCGGTGGCCCTCTCCCGCCAGCCGCTCCGGGGCATGAGGCGGCGCACCTCGGCGAGGGTGGCCTCCACGTCGGTCTTGGCGAAGTAAACCAGCTTGGCGGCCGTGACGCCGGCGGTCTCGATGACCACCCAGTCGCGCGAGTAGGGCTGCCACGCTTCGGAGACGGGGACATCGGTGAAGGGCTGGGCCGGCAGGCCCCCCGTGGACGCGCAGGCACCAAGCAGAAGGGCGCAGCCAGCGACGAAGGCTCGCACGGCCCGCATTGTAGCATCAGCGCCCGGAGGGACCGGAGGCTCGCCCGAAGATCGCCTCGAGACAGCGCCGGGTGCGCCGGGGCCCATCACCCGCGGCCAGCGCGGCGTGGAGCCGCCTGAGGTCCGCCTCGGTATCCACGTCGAACCACCGGGGCAGCAGATGTGTCCGGAGTCCGAGCCGCGCGGCCTTCTCCACGGTCAGGGCCAGGACCCGCTCCGTGCTCCACGGGATACCCTCGAAGAGGTCCGGCCGGGGCTGGCGGAGCCCGATGAGGTAGTACCCGCCGTCGTCGCAAGGGCCCAGCACCAGGTCCGCGGCATCCCGCCCGAGGACGTCGGCGGCTTCCAGCACATGCGCCATGGGCAAGGTCGGGCTGTCGCTGTCCAGGGCCATGGCGCCCGGGTGCCCCTGGGCGATCAGGGTCGTCAGGAGCCGCGAGAGCCGCTGCCCCAGGTCCCCCCCCTGCTGAGCGACGAGCCGGAATCCCTCCGGGGCGAGCGCGGCCATGCGCGCGGTCCCGGCCGGCGGCGTGAAGGCCGCCAGCGGCGCGATCCCGGGCAGGGCAGCCAGCGCCTCGAGCCTGTCGAGCAAGAAGCAGCGATAGAGGAGCGTCGCCATCTCGGGGGCCAGCGGCGGGGAGAGCCTCGACTTCACCGGCCCGAGCCCCGGCACCTTCGCCATCACCGCCACGGCCGGCGGGACGACCGATGGGCTGGGGCCTCTCAGGAGGTGCCCGCCCGGAGCAGCACCCACACGTTGAGCCCGACGAAGGCCACGATCGAGGCGGTGGACAGGAAGACGTAGGAGACGTAGACGGCCTCCTGGCGGTTGAGGCCGATCCCCCGCGCGACCCGCCCCCAGAGCGAGTTGCGCACGAAGCTCACGGACTCGTGGTTGAGCGTGGGCATGCCCAGGAGATCCACGAGGACGTGGTAGCCGTCCATCTCGAGGAAGCAGAAGGGGTAGAGGCTCACGAACAGCGACTGCAGCTGAAGGACGGCCGAGGCCGCGAGGAACCCCTTGAGGAGGCCGGGGCCCAGCAGGCTCGCGACCCAGAGGTAAAACGCGCCGAGGAACAGATGCACCAGCGGCCCCACCAGCGCGGCGACGAGGCGGGCCCGCCGCGAGCCCATGAAGATGTCGGTCACGTCGGCATAGAAGGTCGGGATGAAGCCGTGGAGCATCGTGAAGCCGAACTCCCGGACGTGCCGCCCGTAGTGGACGAGGGCCAGCGCGTGGACGACCTGGTGGCTGATCACCGTGAGCCAGAAGAAGAGCTTCACGAGCAGGATGGCCACGATCGGGTGCGCGGCCAGCGCGCTGGAGACCTCGGCCCGGTCGGCCCAGAGCAGCACGGCACCGCGGGCGCCGAGCACCGTGATGAGGCCGAGCCCCACGGCCGCGAACGGGGTGAAGATCACGAAGGCCCCGTAGCGGTAGACGCGCTCGAAGAGGTTGTGAGCCCGACGGCTCGTCACGGTGAGCTTCTCGAGCACCCTGAACGCCGCCTCGGCCGCGCGCACCGCGGGGTTGCGCCGGTGCCGGGCCAGCACCTCCCGCAGGCGGGAGACAGGGCGCATCGTCAGGAGCTCGGCGCGGCGGAGCTTGGAGATGAGGGTCGGGATGATGTCGAAGTCGAAGGCGCCGTAGCGCAGCACGTACGCGGTGGCCATCTCCTGGAGCGACGTGCGCCCGTCCATCTGGTCCCAGAGGAAGCGCTCCGGCTCCGTGAGCTGGATGTAGCGCTCGGTCTGCCGGTTCTTCAGGACATAGGAGGTCGTCCTGCGCACGCCGGAGCGAAGCTCGGCGATCTCGCATTGCTCGAGGGGAATCCGCTGCGGGCGGTGCTGGAGATAGGCGAGCCCGCTCTCGACCTTCTCGATCCGGAAGCTCTCGCCCGCCTCATCGCGGACCAGGAGCTGCATCCGGGCCTTGGGCCTGGGCGTCCCCGTCCCGTCCGGCGTAGCCACGCCCCTATCCCGGTGAGGTGTGCTCGACGTCGAGGCCCGTGGCCTCGAGACCCCAGCGCGTGACCTCCGCCACCAGCTCACCGGAGTCGCGCAGGCGCTTGATGAACACCTGCACGAGCTGGTAGAAGAACGCGGTCGCCGCTCTCGGGCTCGTCTCGATCAGGCGGTCGAGGTTGGCGCGGTCGAGCCCGTAGAGGACGACATCGGTGTCCGCCTGGACAGAAGCCGACCGGGGCTGCCCGTCGAAGAGGCTCATTTCCCCGAAGAAGTCGCCCGGCTCCAGTCGGGCCAGCACCTGGTCCACGCGGCCCGTGACGTGCTTCGAGATGACGACGGTGCCGGAGCGGATCAGGAACATCTCGCTCCCGCGATCGTGCTCGCGGAAGAGGACCTCTCCCGCCCGCAGCCGACGCTCCCTGAGCCAGGGCCACGTGGCCTGGAGCTCACGCTCGGCGATGTTCCTGAACAGGAGCACCTGCCGAAGGAAGGCGAGGTCCGGCGGCGAGGCCACTCAGCGAGATCCGGCGCGGGAGGGGAGGGGGCGCAGCGCGGTCACGTCGCCCAGCGCTTCATCATGACGGTCCGGAGCGCGCGCACCCGCTCGGCGTCGGACGTCTGCCCCGTGCGGGCCACCGCCCGCATCACCGCTGCACGCTCCTCGGCTTCGAGCTCGTAGGCGGCGAGCACCGCGGCGGGATCGCGGACAAGATCGGCGAAGAAGTCCTTGTCGATCATGGCCCGCCCGACGAGCTCCCGGATTCCCAGCCTTCCCATTCATGCCCCCTGCGGAGAGGAGTGTGGCTCCCCGGGGAGATCCGGCCTACGGTGGACCGTGGACATCCGCGGGGGTCGCCCGTGTCGCTCGGACGCGACCGCGAACGGCGCCTCATAGTAGCATGTATTCCCGCCGTGGACGCGCGCGGACGTCGGACAGGGGGACGGCCGACCTCGGGCCTCGTCCCTCGGGAAGGCGTCGACACGACCGTCGAGAGCTCCGTGCGGTCCCGGCCCTGCCGCCCCGGCCGCACGAACGCGCGTCCCGCGGCGATCAGCGCTGTCTGGTGGATTTGGCCCATCACCGGATGGTGCCCTAAACTCCGCTCACATCGACGACGCTTCCAGAGATCACCGAGCCATGAGGAGGACACGCATGCCGCTCTATCTCGACGTGCACCACAAGATCGATGGGCTGACCGGCGCAGCGGTGAGCGACGCCCACCAGAAGGACCTCGAGGTCCAGCACAGGCACGGGGTCAACTACCTCCGCTACTGGTACGACGAGGGCACCGGCAAGGTGTTCTGCCTCGTCCAGGCGCCCAGCAAGGAGGCGGCGGAGGCCGTCCACCGCGAGGCCCACGGGCTCCTCGCCGACGAGATCCACGAGGTGAAGGAAGGGGCGTAGCGGCGCGCGCGACGCCGGTCGCCATGTCCTGCTCGCAGTGCGGCCACGGCAATCCGGCCACGGCCAGGTTCTGCAACAACTGAGGAGCCCAGATCGAGACGGCCTGCCCAGCCTGCGGCCGGGCCAACCCGCCGGGCAGCCGCTTCTGCAACGCGTGTGGCGAGGCCCTCGGCCCGCGGCCGTCCCCGGCCCCGGCTGCCTCGCCCCGGACGGGTCCGGCGGCCTACACGCCCAAGCACCTGGCCGCGCGCATCCTCGCCTCCCGCGAGACGCTCGCCGGCGAGCGCAAGCAGGTCACCGTTCTCTTCGCCGACCTCAAGGGCTCCATGGAGCTGCTCGCCGACCGCGATCCCGAGGAGGCGCGCCGGCTCCTCGACCCGGTCCTCGAGCACATGATGGAGGCCGTGCACCACTACGAGGGCACGGTCAACCAGGTCATGGGCGACGGGATCATGGCGCTGTTCGGCGCGCCCCTCGCCCATGAGGACCACGCCCGCCGCGCCTGCTACGCAGCCCTCCGCATGCTGGCGAGCGTGGAGCGCTACGGTGACGCGGCGCGGCGCAGCCACGGCGTGCCCATCCAGATCCGCGTCGGCCTCAACTCCGGCGAGGTGGGTCCGCGCCATCGGCGGCGACCTGCACATGGACTACACCGCGGTGGGGCAGACGACCCACCTGGCGGCCCGCATGGAGCAGATGGCCAAGCCGGGCTCCATCCTCCTGGCGCCGGCAACCCTGGGTCTCGTCGAGGGATACGTGCAGGTCCGATCCCTGGGGGCGGCGTCCGTCAAGGGGCTCGGCGACCCCGTGGAGGTCTTCGAGCTGGTGGCCGCCACAGCGACCCGGACGCGCCTGCAGGTCGCCGCCGCGCGGGGCCTCACCCGCCTCGTCGGACGCGACGCCGAGCTCGAGCACATGCGCCAAGCCCTCGAGCGGGCGCGGGCCGGGCACGGACAGGTCGTCGCCCTCGTGGGCGAGCCGGGTGTGGGCAAATCCCGGCTGGCATGGGAGCTCGCTCCTAGCGAGAACCCCGGGACTTCACGCCGATTCTTTGGTGGTGACCCCGGCGGGATTCGAACCCGCGATCTCGACCTTGAAAGGGTCGCGTCCTTGGCCAGGCTAGACGACGGGGTCTAAACGCTCATCACTGCGGCGAAAGCACGCGCATCATAGCAGACGGCGGCGGCCGCGACAACCGCGCCCACGGGCGCGGGCTCTCTGCTCCTACAGGCAAGCTTCGAAGAGGCCCGCGGCGCCCTGGCCACCACCGATGCACATCGTCACCACGCCGTAGCGCGCCCGCCGCCTGAGCATCTCGTTGGCGAGCGTGCCGACCAGCCGCGAGCCCGTCATCCCGAAGGGATGGCCGATGGAGACCGACCCGCCGTTGACGTTGAGCTTGTCGGGATCGAGGCCGAGCCGGTCGCGGCAGTAGACCACCTGCACGGCGAACGCCTCGTTCAGCTCCCACACGTCGATGTCGTCCACCCTGAGGCCGTGGCGCTTGAGGAGCTTCGGCACGGCAAAGACCGGGCCGATCCCCATCTCGTCCGGCTCGCACCCCGCCACGGCGAAGCCGCGGAAGACGAGCTTCGGCCGGACACCGAGCGTCTCGGCCCGCTCCCGCGACATGAGGAGCGTCGCCGAGGCGCCGTCGGAGAGCTGGGAGGAGTTGCCCGCGGTCACCGTGCCCTGTCCGCTCTGCTTGTCGAAGTGGGGCGGCAGTCCCAGCAGCCCCTCGAGCGTCGTGTCCGGCCGGTTGCACTCGTCCTTCTCGACGTAGTACTCCTCCTTGCCGACCACCTCGCCCGTCTTCTTGTCCAGGAGGCCGCGCGTCACGTGCATGGGCGCCAGCTCCTCCTTGAAGAAGCCCTCCTGCTGGGCCCGCGCGGTGCGCTGCTGGCTCCTGAGCGCGTACTCGTCCTGCGCCTGACGGCTGATCTTGTAGCGCTTGGCCACGACCTCCGCCGTCTCGCCCATGACCATGTAGAGGCCGGGATGGCGCTCCTTCACCCAGGGGTTCGGGTTGTTGTCACGCTGGAGCATCGTGATGCTCTCCACCCCGCCTCCGATGGCGGCCTCCGCCCCATCGTTCATGATGTGGTGCGCCGCCATCGCGATGGCCTGGAGCCCCGAGGAGCAGAAGCGGTTGACGGTGGTGCCGGGGATGGAGGCCGGCAGCCCGGCGCGCAGCGCCGCCACGCGGGCGATGTTGTGCCCCTGGGGGCCGTGCGGCTGGCCGCAGCCGAGGACCACGTCCTCGATCTCGGCCGGGTCGAGCTGCGGCACCTTGCCCAGCACATCCCTGACGCAGTGGGCGGCGAGATCGTCCGGCCGCGTGAGATTGAAGGACCCGCGGAACGACTTGGCCAGCGGGGTCCGGGAACTGGCCACCACCACGGCTTCTCTCATCGGCCTGCCTCCCTCATCGATTATGATCGGGTCCGTAGCCGGCGTGCGCGAGCGAACAGAGCCGGGGGCGAGTATACGCGACTCCGGGACCGCCGCGGAGACCTGGTTGCCGGCCCCGAGGAGGGGACGCGCATCCGGGCGTCGCCACAGCAGGACACCGGCTCGGGCGGGCCGAGCTCGTTGGGGCCACCCGCGGAGTCGACCGACGCAGCCCCTGAGTCAACGAGGAGGAGCCCTGATGGCACAGAAGTCTGTCGTCCTCACCGACCGCGCGCCAGGCCCGTTCCGCGGCGCGCCCTACTCCCAGGCCATCCGCGTCGGCGATCTGGTCTTCGTCTCGGGCCAGCTCCCGGTGAAGGCGGGGACCTCGGCGATCGCCGGCGCCACCATCCAGGAGCAGACCGAGCAGGTGATGGCCAACCTGAAAGCCATCCTCGAGGCTGCCGGCAGCGGGCTCGACCGCCTGGTCAAGACCACGGTGTTTCTCGCGCACCTCGAGGACTTCCCGGGGATGAACGAGGTCTATCGCCGCCACGCCGGCGAGGCCCCACCCGCCCGTTCCACCGTCGGCGGCGCTACGCTGCCGCAGGACGCGCTGGTCGAGATCGAGGCCATCGGGCATGTGTGAGCCCGTGCGGAGAGATGGTAAGCCGTCCGGGGATCGAACCCGGGACCCCCTGCTTGAAAGTGGGCCAGCAGAACTTCTGGAGCTACCCCGGTCTTGTGGCGGGCGCAGGGCTTGGGGGGCCATGCCACCGCCCCCTGCCGTCTTTGGTAGTTGATCGGGGACTCGTCGCCGAGGTGGAGTGGTGCCGGCGTTTGCGGATCGTCACGGTGTGAGAGCGAACCATCCTTGGTCTCTCTTTCATGGGCGGGTCGTCAGCACGAGCCGGGCATCGACGACGCTGAGCCCGTCCGGGTAGGCCAGGACGGGGTTCAGGTCAAGTTCCCCAACGTGGGGACAGGTCGCGACGAGGTCGGAGACCCGGAGCAGGAGCTGGACGAGGCTGCTCCGGTCCACCGGAGGGCCCCCCCGGAAGCCCCCCAGCACCGCGGAGCCCCGGACCTCGTCGAGCATGTCCCGGGCATCCTGCTCGGCAAGCGGCGCCACCCGGAAGGCCACGTCCCTCAGCGCCTCCACCATGACACCGCCCAGCCCGAACATGACCACAGGCCCGAACTGGCGGTCGCGGACCGCGCCGACGATGACCTCTTGCCCGGCGGGCATCATCGGCGAGACGAGGACACCCCGGATCTCAGCGTCAGGCCGCCAGCGGCGGGCGCCGGCGAGGATCCCGGCGAAGGCCGCGCGGATGGCGTCCTCGCCGGAGACGTTGAGCCTGACCCCGCCCGCTTCCGACTTGTGCAGGATGTCGGGCGAGACGATCTTCATGGCCACGGGGGTACCAAACGCAGCCGCTGCCGCGACGGCGACGTCGGCACTGGGTGCCAGGACGAAGTCGGCCACCGCCACGCCGTGGCGGCGCAACAGCAGCCGGACCTCGTGCTCGAGGAGGCGGTCCCGACCGAGGCGGAGGGCCTCGGCGACCTCGGCGGGCGTCTCCGGCGGCGTCTCCGGCAGCGCGAAATCACCCCGTGCCTCCACCCGCTCCAGGTCGGCCCCGCGGCGGGCGAGCACGGAGATCGAGGCCGCGGCGATCTCGAGGGACTCGTGGACCGGCACGCCGTGCTGCCGCAGGATCTCATGGGCCTCGGGCTTGAGCCCCGCATAGCAGCTCTGAACGACGAGCGGGAGACCGGTCTCCTTGACGAGCGCGCCGAGACGGAGCGCGGTGGCATCCTCGATCGGGCCGAGCGCTTCGGCGAAGCGGATCCTGTAGCCGCCGAACAGCCCCACGATCAGCAGCGCGTCCACGCCGGGGTCGGCCAGGCAGTGCGCGGCGCACGCGGCGAAGAGCCCGGGGTCGGCATCGGTGGCGCCGGCCACGTCCACAGGGTTGTTCACGGTGGCCGCCGCGTGCAGGATCGAGCGGAGCTTCTGCTGCGTCTCCGCCGACAGCTCGGGGACTTCGAGGCCGTCGGCGCTGAGCGCGTCGGCCGCCAGCGTGGCGTGGCCGCCGCCGTCGGCCAGGACGGCGACGCGATTGCCGCGCATCGGCGGCAGCGTGGTGAGCGCCTCGGCGGCCGGCAGCAGCTCGTCGGAGCGGCGCACGCTGATGACCCCCGCCTGCCTCAGCGCGGCCTGGGCCACCACCGCACTGCCGGCGAGCGCGCCGGTGTGGGAGCTGGCCGACCGCTGGCCCACCTCCGAGCGGCCGCCCTTGAGGAGGAGCACGGGCTTCCGGCGGACCGTCTCGCGCGCGGCGCGCAGGAAGGCTCGGCCGTCCTTGAATCCCTCGACGTACATCAGAACCAGGTCCGTGTCGGCGTCCTCCCGAAAGTAGCGGAGGTACTCGTCCCAGCGGATGTCCGCCTCGTTGCCCACGCCGACGTAGGCGCTGAAGCCGAGGCGGCTTGTCGCCGAGGCCTCCACCATCACGGCCAGGGCCATGTTCCCGCTCTGGCAGAGCAGCGCCAGCCGGCCGGGCCGGACGTTGCGGACGCCGACCAGGTTCAGCCGATGGGGCAGGTTGAACAGGCCCGACGTGTTGGGGCCCACGAGCCGGATCCCGTGGCGATGCGCGCGTTCGACGATCTCGGCCTCGAGCGCGCGGCCCTCGCGGCCCGTCTCCGCGAAGCCGACCGCGATCACGACCGCGCCCCGGACGCCCTTCCGCCCGCAGTCCTCCAGAACCTCGGGCACAGTGAGCGCCGGCGTGACGATCAGGGCGAGGTCCACGGGACCCGGGATCGCCGAGACGCGCGGGTAGACCTGGAGCCCCAGGATTTCCGCCCCGCGGGGGTTGACGGGATAGATGGCACCCGGGAAGCGGTCCTCCTGGAGGGTGCGGATCGCCTGGAACCCCCTCTTGGTCTCGTCGTTCGAGGCCCCGACGATCGCGACCGACCGCGGGCGCAGGATCGCCTCGAGGTCGCTCTTCATGGCTCAGATCCCCCTGAAGGCGGGCGGGCGCTTCTCGGTGAAGGCCCGGACGCCCTCCTTCCAGTCCTCGGTGCTCATGCAGGCCACCAAGGCGCCCACCTCGGCGCTCATGGCCGTCTTGGGATCGAGCCGGGAGTGGCGGTTCAGGTGCGCCTTGGCGAATCGCAGCGAAAGAGGGGCTTGGCCGGCAAGGGCAGTCGCCAGCGCCTCGGCCTCCACGTGGAGCTGTGCGAGCGGGACCGCCTTCGTGGCCAGGCCGAGGGTCACCGCCTGCCGGCCGGTGAAGCGGCCGCCGAGCATGATCAGCTCCCGGGCCTTGCCGAGCCCCACCAGCTCCGGCAGGAGGTAGGTGAGCCCCCCGCCGAGATAGGTGCCGAGCCCGACCTCCGGGAACCCCATCTCTGCCTCCTCGGCCATGACGACGAAGTCGCAGCTCAACGCCATCTCGGCGCCGGCGCCGAGCGCGTAACCGTTGACGGCCGCGACGACCGGCTTGGGGCAATCCTGGAGGCGCGCGCACGCGCGCTGGCCGGCCCACGCGTAGGCGCCCTTCTCCGCCGCCGTCCGCTCCCGCTCGCGATGGGCTTTGAGATCCGCGCCGACGCAGAAGGCCCGGCCCTCGCCGCCCACGACGATCGCTCGGACGCCGCCGTCCTGCTCCGCATCCGTCACAGCCGCCTCGAGGGCTTCGTAGAGCGGCTCGGAGACCGCGTTGAGCCGGTGCGGACGGTTCAGGCGGATCCAGGCAATCCGCTCCCGCCTGTCGTAGAGAATAGGGCGCTCAGATTCGGGCAAGTCGTGTCCTCCTGTCCGCTGCGCGTTGTCGTTCCAGCACGCCGGCCATTCAGAGGTACAGGCGCGCGTCCTTCCAGCGCTCCTCGAACTCGGCCAGCCGTCGCGTCGCGCGGCGGGGATTTCGGGAGGCGATCAACGTGACCAGGGCGTTCACGAGGCTGAGCGGCGCGACGTAGGACTCGATGATGGACTTCAGATCCGTGCGGGCCACGAGCGCGACGTCCCCCTGCTGGGCCAGCGGCGAGGTGGCCTTGTCGGTGATGACGACGGTCCGGGCTCCGCGGCCCTTGGCCTGCATCAGGACCTCGTAGGTCTGACGGGTGTAGCGCGCGAAGCTGATGGCGACGAGGACGTCGCGCGTGCCCAGCCCCGCCGTCTGCTCCGGCAGATCGCCGATCCCGGGGACGACGAGCCGAGACGTTCCCAACGTCAACTGCAGCCCGAAGTGGAGGAACACCGCCACTGCATGGGCGCTGCGCAGGCCCAGGACGTAGACGTGCCGGGCGCCTATGATGGCGTCCGCTGCCCGCGCCAGCGAAGCCCGATCGACATCCCCATGGGTGCGGCGCAGGTTCTCCAGGTCGCTCGCGAAGACCTGCGCGACGACGTCCCGCCCGCCCCGCCGGCCACCGGCCGCCTCTTCCAGGCGGCTCACCGTCGAGCGTTCGGCCCGGACCAGGTTCCGGAAGGCCTCCTGGAGCTCCGGGAAGCCCTCGTAGCCGAGGGCCCCGGCGAGCCGGGTGACCGTCGAGGTGCTGAGACCGATCCGCTCGGCGATCTGTCCGGCGGTGAGAAAGACTGCCTCGTCGTAGTTCTGGTAGAGATAGTCGGCCGCGCGGCGCTGCCCCTTCGAGAGCCTGGGGTGCGCCGCCAGGATGTGCTGCAGGAGTCGCGGCCGCACTGATCGGACCTCCCCGTCGGGCGAGCCCATCGCTGGTGCGCTCACGCGCGCGCGGGTCTCCCGAGCCGCGCCCGCTGGGTGAAGAACACGAGCGCGACGATGCCCACGGCGGGCACGAAGACCCAGTGCGCCGATGGCCGACCCGTCGGCACCTTCACCGCCCCGATGCTCCAGCCCGGCTCGAATCCGCTCTTCTTGGCCTGGCTGCCGAACTTCACGCCGGCGACCTGGGCCTGACCTCCCAGCACGGTCACCGTGAGGCCCGCGTCGGCGAGGCGCCTTCGCCCGTCACTGGGCGGGCCCACCTGCACCGCCACCGTCTTCCTGACACGTTCGCCCTCGACGTTCAACCCCTCGATCACCAGCACGAGACTGTCCTTGTCGGGCAGACGCTTCGCCACCTCGAAGATCTGGCTGGCCGGCACTTCACGGTAGGGCTCGTACAGGCGGTCCACGAACCAGTCGGGACGGAACAGCATGAAGCAGGCCAGCAGCAGCGCCGCCGTCTCCCACCAGCGACTGCGGGTCTGGAAGTAGTTGAACGTGGCCGCGGTGAACAGCAGCGACGCGGCCGTGCCGGCGAGCGCTACCAGGAGCATCTCGGTCCAGCTACGAACGCCGATGAACAGGAGTGCGGGGTTGAAGACGAAGACGAAGGGCAGGATCACGGTGCGCAGCGCGTAGACCGAGCCCTGGATCCCGGTCTTGATCGGGTCCTCGCCGGAGATCGCCGCGGCGGCGAAGGTCGCCAGCCCGACGGGCGGCGTGATGTCGCCCATGATGCCGTAATAGAAGACGAACAGGTGCACCGCGATCAGCGGAATAACGAGGCCCGCCTCGGCGCCCAGCTCCACGACCACCGGCGCCATCAAGGTCGCCACCAGGATGTAGTTGGCCGTGGTGGGCACCCCCATGCCCAGCACGAGGCACACGACCGCCGTGAAGAGCAGCATCAGGACCACGTTCCCCTGGGAGACCACCTCCACGAAGTCGGTCATCCTCAGGCCGAGGCCGGTCAGGGTGATGGCCCCGACGATGATGCCCGCGCACGCCGTCGCGACCGCGATGCCCACCATGCTGCGCGCCCCGTCGTCGAGGCCCCTCACGACCTCCTCCACGCCCTGGCGGAGGCCCGCGGCGATTCCCCCCTGGCCGCGGAACACGGCCAGGAGCGGCCGCTGCGTGATCATCAGGGCCAGCAGCGTCGCCGTGGCCCAGAACGCCGAGAGCCCGGGGGACAATTCCTCGATCATGAGGGACCAGATCAGCACGCCGATCGGGATGAGGAAATGCAGCCCCGCCTGCACAGTCGGCCAGGTCTCGGGCAGGATGGGACGATTGACGTCGATGGCCGTCGGCAGGTCCGGGCACCGGCTCGACGTGTAGAGCAGCGCGACGTACAGGGCGGCAAGCAGCGGGCCCAGCGCCCAGGGCGCGGCCGGCCCCAGCAGCGCCCGCACCCCGATCGTGACGAAATAAACCAGGCCCAGCACCGCGATCGTGCCCGACAGCCCCAGTCCCCACGCGAGCAGTCTCTTCCTGACCGTCCGCTCACGTGCGTGCGCCATGGGCTGCATGCCGAGCTTGAGCGCCTCGAGGTGCACGATGTAGAAGAGCGAGATGTAGGAGAGCGTCGCCGGCAGGAAGGCGTGCTTGATGATGTCGGTGTAGGGGATGCCGACGTACTCCACCATCAGGAACGCCGCCGCCCCCATCACAGGCGGCATGATCTGGCCATCGACGGAGGACGCGGTCTCGATGGCGCCCGCCTTGACTCCACCGTAGCCGGCCTTCTTCATGAGCGGGATCGTGAAGATGCCGCCCGAGACCACGTTCGACACGGAGGAGCCGGAGATCAGGCCGTTCAGGGCCGAAGAGACCACGGCGACCTTCGCCGGCCCGCCCCGGAGGTGCCCCAGCATCGCGAAGGACACCTGCATCATGTAGTTGCCGGCGCCGGCGCGATCGAGGAGGGCGCCGAAGAGCACGTAGATGAAGATGTAGCCCACCGACACGCCGAGGGCGATTCCGTACACGCCCTCGGTGGTCAGCCACATGTGCGACAGGAGCCGGGTGACGGAGGCCCCCTTGTGGGCGATGACATCCGGCAGACGGGGACCGAGGAGAATGTAGGCGAGGAACATCATGGCGAGCGTCGCCATGGGGAGCCCGACGCTGCGCCGCGTGGCCTCCAGGAGGATCAGCATCCCGGCCGTGGCCGTCAGCACGTCCATCGTGCTCGGCTGGCCGGGGCGCTGGGCCACGCTGCTGTAGAACAGGAACAAGTAGCCGCCGCAGAAGGCGCCGGCCGCCGCGAGGAGCCAGTCCTGGGTCGGAATCCGGTCCCGCGGCGAGGACTTGAGGGCCGGGCAGGCGAGGAACGCAAGAAAGAGGCCCGTGGCCAGATGAATGGCACGGGCCTCGGTATCGTTGAGCACGCCGAAGCCGAGCGCGAACGGCAGCGGCGAGGCGTACCAGAGCTGGAACAGCGACCACAGGACGGCCATGCCGAACAGAATCCTGCCGGCAGAGCCGACCGCCTGGCGGCCGCCCGTATCGACGTCGGCGACGAGCTGCTGGAGGTTTGCAGCCCGCGTCAGCTCCATCGAGGCCACGGCTCCCGGCGAGCCGCGCAGGCCGCTACTTGACCCAGCCCTTCTCGCGGTAATACCGCAGCGCGCCCTCGTGCAGCGGTGCCGCCAGGCCATCCTTGATCATCTTCTCCGGCCTGAGCACGGCGAACGCCGGATGCAGCTTCTTGAAGTCGTCGAAGTTGTCGAAGACGGCCTTGACGACGTGGTAGATCACGTCGGCGGGGACGCTGGCCGAGCTGACGAAGGTCGCCAGCACGCCGAACGTCCGCGTCTCCTGGGGGTTGTTCGGGTACATCCCGCCGGGGATGACGGCATAGGCGTAATACGGCCGTGACTTCACCAGCGTGTCCACGGCCGGGCCGGTCAGCGACACGAGCTTCGCCCCGCACGTGGTTGTCGGATCCTGGATGTTCGCCGACGGGTGGCCGACGCCGTAGAAGAAGCCGTCGATCTTGCCATCGCAGAGCGCGGCCCCGTGCTCATCGGCCTTCAGCTCGGACGGCAGAGAGAAGTCGGACAACTTCCACCCCATGGCGGAGAGCAGCTCCTCCATGGATGCCCGCGTACCGGAGCCCGGGTTGCCCACGTTGAAGCGCTTCCCCTTGAAGTCCTCGAACCGCCGGACGCTCGCCTCCTTGCGCGCTGCGACGGTGAACGGCTCGGGGTGAAGCGAGAACACCGAGCGCAGGTCGCCGTACGCGCCCGCGTCCTTGAACTGGGCGAGGCCCTTCGCCGCGTTGTAGTGCACGTCGGACTGGGCCACGCCCATGTCCAGCTCGCCGGCGCGGATCGTGTTGATGTTGAACACGGAGCCACCCGTGGATTCGACCGAGCAGCGGATGCCGCGCTTGGCGCGGTCCTTGTTGACCAGCCGGCAGATGGCGCCGCCGGAGGCGTAGTAGACGCCGGTGACCCCGCCGGTGCCGATGGTGACGAACCGCTGCTGGGCCTGCACCGGAGCGGGGGCGCCGGCGATGGCGAGTGTCAGGCCCGCAGCCAGGAGAGCGAATCCAGCGATGCCGCGCTTGCCGAGACCGGGCTTGTCCATGGTCCCCTCCGTCACTGTGATCTCATCCGGCCGGGATGGTGCGGGCGTCCACGCCAGCGGCGCCGCCGAGCCCGAGCAGCCGGATCATGCCGGCCGCGTGCGGGGCCAGGGCTGCGCTGTCGGGCTCGAGCGTTGGGTCGAGCCGCGACGCATTGGTCGCGAAAGGAACCTCTCGCGCCAAGGAGCGCGGACGCACCGAGCGGGCCTCCAGATCTTCCGAAGCCATACGACGGGTTGAGCCTAATCCAGCTGCAAATCTCTTGTCAATACAAGAAATAGTGCAAAATACGTTGCGCAAGAATGGCAGGCGCTTCGAATCCGAACCGTCGCATGCGATCGTCCCGATCCTCACGTCCACCGAGGCGAGTCGCGACGTCATGCTGGTGAGGGTGGTGGACGACGACGTCGATCAGCGCGATCCTGCCCTGGGCGGCGCCAGGGCAATGGCGTGACCACCACAGGCCCGGCAGCTATGTCCAGTCGAGAATCACTTTGCCTGTCTGACCCGAGAGCATCACTTCAAACGCCTCCTGAAACTTCGTGAAGTGGAAGCGGTGGGTGATCACGGGGCGGATGTCGAGGCCCGACTGCAGCATCACCGTCATCTTGTACCAGGTCTCGTACATCTCCCGCCCGTAGATGCCCTTGATGGTGAGCATGTTGAAGATCACCGTGTTCCAGTCGATCGCCATGTCTTCCGAGGGGATGCCCAGCAGGGCGATCTTGGCGCCGTGGCACATGTTGGCGAGCATGTCGCGGAACGCCGCAGGGTTCCCCGACATCTCCAGCCCGACATCGAATCCCTCTCGCATGCCGATCTCCGTCTGCACGTCGGCGAGCCCGGTCGAGCGGGCGTCCACGGCGAGCGTGACGCCGACCTTGCGGGCCAGCTCCAGGCGGTAGGAATTCACGTCCGTGATCACGACGTACCTGGCTCCGGCGTGGCGCACGACGGCGGCTGCCATGATGCCGATCGGGCCCGCGCCGGTGATGAGCACATCCTCTCCCAGCACGGGGAAGGACAGCGCTGTGTGCACCGCGTTTCCGAAGGGATCGAAGATGCAGGCGATGTCCCTGTCGATCGAGGCGTCGTGGGGCCAGATGTTGCTCATCGGCAGCGCGATGTACTCGGCGAAAGCGCCGGGCCGGTTGACGCCGACGGCTGAGGTGCGCGCGCACAGATGCCGGCGCCCGGCCAGGCAATTCCGGCAGCGTCCGCACACGACATGGCCTTCCCCGCTGACGAGGTCGCCGGGCCGGAAGCCGGCGACGTTGGTCCCGACCGTCACGATCTCCCCCACGAACTCATGGCCGATCGCCATGGGAACGGGGATCGTGCTCTGCGCCCACGCGTCCCATCTGAAAATGTGCAGATCGGTTCCGCAGACCGCCGTGCGATCGACCTTGATCAGCACGTCGTTGATGCCGATGTCGGGCATCGGCACCTCTTCGAGCCACAGGCCGGGCTCGCTCCGGCTCTTCACGAGCGCTTTCATGTCAGGTGCCCGTGTGAATGTGCGTCCTCGGACATGTGAGTGAACTCACGCGTGGACCGCTCGCGCGCGCCCGCGGCTCCGAGTCCTGACGGATCGGAATTGGCCTGATCGACTTCTTCCTTTCCTTCCGCATGCCCGTGCCCTTGGCCACGCGCTCACCCCCCTCTTGTCGCGATGGGGACGATTCGCGCTCCGCTGATTATACGCCGCCGGAGTCCCATGGCCGGGAGGACCGGCGCACCAGACGGGATCCTCTACCATTCGCGCCGGGATCCCGACGACACGGCACTCGCGATCCTTGACCGGGCGGGCGAGAAGGTTCGAGTGGAACCACTTGACGGACTGAAGGAACCTAAGCATAGGGAGTTACTGGCGCAGATCTACGAGCGATACGGAGTCGCCGAACTCCCATAGATGGCCCCTGGATGCGAGGGGCCAGGATCGAGGAAGATCGGTCAGCGGGCGGTTGCCGCTCACCCGATCCAGACTGGCCTCCGGCGGGACCGCTCAGGCTTCCCGGTACCAGTGGGCCAGCCGCCAGAAGGCGGAGTCCCAGCCCGTGAGGTCCATGCCCTTGAGCCGCGTCGCGGAGGCCGAGACCCCGTTCCGCCACAGGATCGGGATGACCGCGGCCTGCTGGATCACGATGTCGTTCATGCGGACGAACAGCGCCGCCCGCTTGACGGGGTCAAGCTCGGACTCGGCCGCCCGGTAGGCTCGGTCGTACTCCTCGCTCCGGAAGCGGGTGACATTCCGGCCCTGCCACTTGTTCGTCTTCGAGGCGATCTCCCAGGAGCAGAACTGGTTCATGAAGTACCGCGGGTCCGGCGCGGTGTGGGCGGTGGTGTACATCTGGAGATCGGCATAGAAGTGCGGGAAGGTGTCGGGGTTGGCCGGGTCCGAGGAGAAGAACACCGAGGCCACGACCGACTTGAGCTCGAGATCGATCCCCGCCTTGGCTGCTGCTTGCTTGACGATCTGCTGCGTCTTCTGCCGAGCGGCGTTGATGGACGTCTGGTAGACCATCCGGAGCTTCTTGCCGTCCTTGGCCCGGATGCCGTCGGGGCCGCGCTTCCACCCGGCCGCGTCCAGGAGCTGGTTGGCCCTGTCGATGTTGAACTCCCACTTCAAGTTCGGGGAGCGGAAGCGGGACGGGGCGTTGAGGAAGTTGGCGCTGGTCTGACCCAGGCGGCCGTAGATCTGCTCCTGGACCGAGGCGCGGTCCACGAGGAGACCGAGGGCCTGGCGCACGGCGAGGTCCGAGAGCAGCGGATGGGTGGTCCTGGCGCTCGCCCGCTCGCCGTCCACCTCGGTCCGCGGGTCGGAGAAGTTGCACTGGATGTGCTCGGGGTCCCCCGTGGGCCAGATGTTCACGCGGCCCTTGCCGCCCTGCTCCAGCCGAGCCAGGATCTCGTCCTCGACCTGCATGTTCCAGGCGTAGTCGAACTCCCCCGTCTGGAGCACCGCCCGGGCGGCGGAGACCGCATCGCCCCCGCCCTTCATCTCGATGGTGTCGAAGAAGGGCAGGTTCGGCAGGTGATAGGCGGGGTTCAGCTGGCCCTTGACGACGTCCCCGGGCTTGAAGTCCACGAAGCGGTACGGCCCGGTCCCCATGGCCTTGAGATTCCCGGGCGCCTCGCGGGACTTGGCGCCCTTGTACGGCGCGAAGACGTGCTTCGGGATGAGCATGCCGCGGCTGCCGCAGAAGGCGTCCGACCAGAACGGCTGGGGCGTCTTGAAGACGACCTTCACCGTGTGGCTGTCGAGGGTGTCGATCCGGGCGATCTCGCGATAGGAGCCGCTGGTCACGGCGGCCGTCGCGGGGTCGGCCACGTACTCCCAGTTGAAGACCACGTCCTCCGCCGTGAAGGGCTTGCCATCGTGCCAGCTGACGCCGCGCTTGAGCCGCCAGGTCACCCAGGTCAAGTCCTTCGCCAGCGTTCCGGCGGCCACGCTCGGCACCTCGGCAGCGAGGATGGCCACCACGTTGCCGTCGGGGTCGAAGCCGGCCAGGGGCTCGTAGAAGATGCGGGCCGCATCCTGGTCCTTGATGCCGTTGGCGAAGTGCGGGTTGAGGAGCGTGGGGGCCTGCCACCACAGCGTCCGGAGCTGTCCGCCACCGCCGCGTCGCGTCGGCGTGACGGTTGCCGCGGGGGCCTGGGCCTGGGCCATGCCGGCCGGGCCGAGCATCTGGGTGGCCAGGGGCGCGGTGAGCCCGAGCCCCAGCATGGTGTGCATGAAGCGGCGGCGGCTCAGCCGGCCCGCCTTGACTTCCTGGATCAGCTCACGCAGCGCGTGCTCGTCCATGGCGATCCTCCTTTGAGTCCCCGGTCGGGCGGGCAGGGTACATCGCCCCTCCCCTTCATCTACCGCGTTCTGTCGTGGCTCGGTGCACCACTGTCCCGTGCTGCAGCACGCACCACACCCGGCTCACTGCCGTGAGGTCGACGAGGGGGTCGCCGTCGAGCACAACCAGGTCGGCCCACTTGCCGCATTCAATCGTGCCCAGCTCGTCCTCCAGCCCCAGCGCGCGCGCTGACCCCCATGTTCCTGCCCGGATGGCGTCCAAGGGAGGTACCCCTGCTTCAGCCATCAGGCGCAGCTCGGTCATCAAGTCCTCGTGTGGGTTGAACGGCGTGCCCCCATCGTTGCCCGCCGCGATGATGACGCCGGCCCGCCACGCCAGCTGGAAGGTGTGCGTGTTCGCCGCGTTGATCCTCCCCATCTTGTCCATCGCGTACTGGGGGATGCCACGGGCCCGTCCCGCCTGCGTGATCCGGTACGCGGCGGCCAGTGTCGGGACGAACACGAGATCGCGTTCCTTCATCATGGCAGCGGCTTCGTCGTCGAGGAACACGCCGTGCTCGATCGTATCGATCCCGGCGCGGATGGCGGCTTTCATGCCCTCGATGCCTTGCGCGTGCACGGCGGTGCGGCGGCCAGCCCTGCGCGCCTCGCTGGCGCCCGCCCGCAGCTCGTCTTCTGTCAGCTGCGCGGTACCCGGCTCAACGCCAGGGGTCAACACGCCCCCGGTGGCCATGAGCTTGATCAGGTCGGCCCCCGCCTTGAGCTGCTCGCGCACCGCCTTGCGCACCTCGTCGGGGCCGTCGCTCTCGCGGCCCATGGGCCACCCCTGGCCCCCGGTCATGGTGATCTGCTTCCCGGCGCACAACAGGCGCGGTCCGGGAATCTCCCCCCTCTTGATCAAGTCGCGCACCGCCAGCTCGATGAAATCGACGCCGCCGACGTCCCGTGCCGTCGTGATGCCGGCTTCAAGCATGCGTCGAGCGCGGCTGGCCGCGCGAATGGCCGTGACCGCCGGGGGCTCGTCGCGCAGCGCCTTGAGGGGATCAGGCGCGCCCGCGTCGTGGGTCAGGTGGACATGAGCGTTGATCAGGCCGGGCATCACCGTGCGCCCACCGATGTCGAGCGTGTCGGGATCGGGGTAGTCGGCCAACCGATTGTCCGAGGCGATATCCCGCACGCGCTCGTCCAGAATCAACGTCGCGTTCTCGATCGGGGCGGCTCCCGTGCCATCAATCAAGCGCGCGCCAATCAGTTTCATCCGACCCCTCCTCCTCCCTCCGTCCTGCCGCCGGACGGGCCTCGACCTGCCCAATCTCCGCCTGGCGTCACGTCGAGAGCTCGCCTTGCGGTTCCGGCCCGTCGTGCCCACGGGGTGCGGGGCGGGCTGATGGCCTGGCACCAGGCCTCAGTCTCGCGACAACCTCAGCCAGCCTGCCCAGATCGGACGGCTTCGCGAGACAGGCGTCGTATCCGGAGGCAAGGATCAGATCACGGCCCGCAGCGTCCGCGCCGCCGGTGAAGGCGATGGCCGGGATGGCCGCTCCCCGTGTGCTCGGCATCGCGCGGATCATCCGTATGAGCCAGAACCCGTTGTTCCCGGCCATGTAGATGCCGCTGACGAGAACATCCGGGCGCTCGCGCTGCACGAGTTCGAGCGCCTGGACAGCGGTGCCCGTCGAGATGACCGTGGCCCCGCGGCCCACGAGCATCTCGACCACGAGGTCGCGAACGTCGGCGTCGGCATCGACGACCAGCACCCGCACCCCGACCAGGCAAGCGGCTGCCCCGCCGGGATCACTTTCGCCTCCCGTCAACTGCCCTCCCCCGCGCCGCCGCCGAGCCATGCCGGAAGGGCCACTCGCCGGACACCCACGTCCTGCTACCCATTCGGCACCTCGGCCCGGTGATAGCTGTCGATGCGGTCTGGAAACTCCAGCGGGATGGTGGCGTCGATACCCGCCTTGGTGCTGAGCACATCCCCCAGCTTGCGGAGCGACGGGGGTGTCCGCGCGAGCGCCGAGGGGTCCAGGGCCATGGCCATCCTCGGGAGGATGATGAGGTCCCGATCCCACTGAGACCGGGTGACGGTCGCCCACTCGACCTGCTCGGGATCGAACGGATCGATGTCCTTGTCCACGACGGTCACCCACTTGACGTCACGGCTGGCCTCGGTCGGGGTCAACGTGGCCACGATCACATGGGAGGGATCGTACTCGTGTCGCTTGTCGATCTGGACGACCGCGTGAAATCGGCAGCAGCTCCCGACGGTCAAATGGACCGCCCGGACATTCGGCACGAGCTGGCGCAAGTGGTCGAGCAGGTCCGCTTCGCGGCAGACCCCGCCGATCAGCCAGTTGTCTCGCGATCCGGGGAGCACGTCGAGATAGATGGGCTTCGCCCGGCGCGTGATCGCCTTGACGCGAATGACCGGGTTCTGCCGCGGCGGGGCATCGTAGACGAGCGAGTAATCCGCGTAGGGCCCCTCCGAAGCGCGGACCCCGGGAAGCATCTCCCCTTCGATCACGATCTCGGCGTGAGCCGGAACCTCGAGATCGACGGTCTCGCACTTCACCACCTCGAGGGGCTCCCCTCTGAGGGCGCCCGCGACCTCCAGCTCATCCACCTCCAGCGGCACCAGCCGGGCGGGCATCCCGCCCTCGAGCCAGGTCGCAGGATCGGGCCCGATGACGATCGCGACCTCGAGCGGGCGGCCGTGCTGCTCGGCGCGAAGGTAGAGCTCGAACAGATGACGATAGAAGTTGATCATGACATGCAGCGTCGCGCGGTCATGGACCAGCATTCGCGCGAAGGACAGGTTTCGCTTCCCCGTCTGCAGATCCTTCGCCACGATGACGCCGCTGCTGATGTAGTGGCCGGCGTCCTTCTCGAAGTGCCAGGGATTCGGAAGCTGCGAGAGCAGGTCCACGTCGTCCCCGCTGACCCGCACCTCTCGCACCGGCCCGTCGGCAACCAGGCGGGTCGGGATCGGACGTCGGGCGGCTGCGATCAGCCGATCGGTCAGCGCCACCGTCGGTTCGACCCCCAGGATGTGGGCGACGTTCTCCCGCCGGTTGAAGATGTTGGCGACGATCGGCATCGCCGACCCCTTCACCGTGTCGAAGAACACCGTGTGCTTGCCGTCGTGCTGCTGCTCCCACCGCGCCACGTCGAACTTGGGCGAGACCGGTTCCGTCACGTGGACGACCTGCCCGCGAGATTCGAGGTACGCGAGATAGGAACGGAGATCGTCGTACCCGGCCATGGACGAGTGTCCTTTCAGGGGCGGCGGCTAGGCCACCGGCGGAGCGCTCCGGGCTGCGTCCTGAGCGTGACGGATCGCCTCCCAGATCCGCGCAGGGGTGAGGGGGAGGCGGGTGATCTTGATCCCCAAGGGGGCGAGGGCGTCCTCCACTGCGTTGGCGATGGCGGCGAGCGACGGGATCGCGCCCCCTTCGCCCACCCCCTTCGTGCCCAGGACGGTGAACGGGGAGGGGGACTCGAGCGTCTCCACCGTGAACGAGGGGACGTCCATCGCCGTCGGCTTCGGATAGTCCGTGAAGGTGCCGGTCAGCAGTTGCCCGTGGTCATCGTAGACGAACTCCTCGAGCAGCGTCGCGCCGACGCCGTGGGCCGTCGCGCCGTGGACCATCCCCTCCACGAGCCGCGGATTGATCTCCCTGCCGCAGTCGTGAACGATGACATACCGCAGAAAGCGGACGGCCCCCGTCCTGGGATCCACCTCGACGGCTGTGACATGCACCGAGTTGCTGAAGGTGAGCTGCACGCGGACCCGTCTGGAGCCATCCGGCCGGTTCGCCGTGGGGTTGACGTAGTAGTAGCGGGCCTCCAGTCCGCCCTGCACCCCCGGGGGGAGCGCGAGGAGGTCGCGGTAGGCGGCCGCCGCGACCTCCGCCAGCGTGACCCGGCGTCCCGGGAGGCCACTGACGGTGATGACCCCGTCGTGGAGGTCGAGGTCCTCGGGCGCTACCTCCAGGAGGTGGCCGGCGATCCCGGCGATCTTCGCGCGCACCGCCCGGGCGGCGCCAACGATGGCTCCCGTGTCGGTCCCCGCGAACTTGTTGGAGAAGCTCCCCGACGAGAACATCCAGGGGTTCTCGTGTGAATCGAACCAGGGGCTCACGCTCACCTGCTCCGGCGTGACCCCCAGCTCGTCCGCGACGATCTGGCCGATCACGGTGGGGTAGCCCTGGCCGCTCGCCACGTTGCCCGTGGCGACCCGCACGCTGCCGTCCAGCTCCACCCGGACCAGCGCGGCTTCCCCGACCCCCGAGGTCCCCGGCTTGCCGGTGGCGAGAATGTAGGCGGAGAGGTTGGAGGTGCTGGGCTCGACCGCGGCCGCGATCCCGATTCCCACGAAGCGATTGGCCTGCCGAGCCTCGGCCTGGGCCGCCCGGAGGCCGGCATAATCGGCGACGGCCAGGGCTCGGCGGAGCGTCTCGGGGTAGTCCCCGCTGTCGTAGACGGCGCCCACCGGCGTCTCGTACGGGAACTCCTCGGGCTGGATGAAGTTCGCGAAGCGGATCTGGGCCGGGTCTTGGCCGAGACCCCGGGCGGCCAGATCCATCATGCGCTCGATGGCGAAGCACATCGCGGGCTTGCCGATTCCCCGGTTCGCGCCGGAGGGGCACTTGTTCGTGAGCACGGCATAGCCCTCGAAGCGCACGGCCTTGATCTGGTAGCAATTGACGATGTTGCTGAGCTTGAGGAGGCTGTACAGGGTCGGGTTCTGCAGATTGCACCCCTCGTCCACGAGGTCCCGCACCGAGAGCGCCAGGACGCGGCCGCCAGGCCCCAGCGCCACCTTCACGTCCATCACGCCGTTGGCGGCGTGCATGAGGGCGGTCAGGTTCTCCTGCCGGTCCTCGACGTACTTCACCGGTCGCCTGGTCTGCCGGGCCAGCATCGCCGCCAGGACCAGGTAGGGGGCTTTCCGCTTGTTCCCGAAGCCCCCGCCGATTTCCGGCCCGACCAGCCGCAACCGGTTCTGAGGGATCCGGAGCGCATCCGTCACCACGCCGCTCGTGAGACCGGGCCGCTGGTCATTGCTCCAGATCGTCACCAGACCGGTCCCGGGATCCACCTGGGCGATCACGCCAAATGTCTCGAGCGGTGTCGAGGCATACCGGTGCATGGTGAATCGCTCGGCGAGGATCTCCCTGGCAGCCGCGAAGGCCCCATCCACGTCACCGTAGGTGAACGTGTCATGCCACAGCACGTTGCTTCCCAGCTCCCCGAACAGGACCGGCGAGCCGTGCTCGATCGCCCTCTCGGGATCCACGACGACGGGCAGCGGCTCGTACTCGACGCGGATCGCGTCGAGCGCATCCTCGGCCGAGGCCCGGTCCCCCGCTGCCACCGCCGCGACCGGCTCCCCCACGTATCGAACTCGCTCGACTGCCAGGGGATAGGTGCTCGGGGGATGCGGGATAGGGATGAGCGGACGGAGCGGGGCCATGGCCCGGACGAGATCGTCCCCGACGAGAACAGCGGCGACGCCCGGGACGGTCGAGGCTCCTCGCGTGTCGACGCGCAAGATGCGGGCATGGGCATGGGGGCTCCGGAGGATGGCCAGGTGAAGCATGCCCGGCATCCTGAGGTCGTCGACGTAGGTGGCTCGCCCCGTCAGAAAGCGCGGGTCTTCGACTCGCTTGAGCGCCCGACCGATCCATCTCGTGGGGCCATTCTCGGCGCTCACGAGCGTCCCCGTCACTCGGCCGCCCGCGCCGCCGCCCAGCCCACCGCCCGGACGATATTCTGATACCCCGTGCACATGCACAGGTTCCCCGAGAGCGCCCGGCGGATCTGGGTCTCGGTCGGAGCGGGAACCTGTTCAAGGAGGTGGACCACCGTCAGGACCATCCCCGGCGTGCAGAAGCCGCACTGCAGCCCGTGGCACTCCCAGAACGCTTCCTGGACCGGATGGAGGCGCTCCCCGTCAGCCAGTCCCTCGATCGTCGTGACCTGGGCGCCGGAAGCCTGCACAGCGAGCATGAGGCAGCTCCGGACCGGGCGCCCGTCGAGGAGGACGGTGCAGGCGCCGCAGGCGCCCTGCTCGCACCCGACATGGCATCCTGTCAGCCCCCATTCCTCCCGCAGGCAGTCCGCCAAACTCATCCGCGCCGGGACCTGGGCAGTCCGGGGCTCGCCGTTCACCGTGACGGACACGACGTACCGGCTAGCCATGTGTCGCGTGTCCCCCGGCCCTGGCCGCCGCCGTCGCGAGGGCGCGCGAGGTCAGGGTCCGCATGAGGTCCCGACGGTACGCGGCGGACCCATGCACGTCGGATCGGACGTCGATGCCCGCGTCCGCCAGGGCCGCGGCCTCGCCGAAGGCTCGCGTGTCCGGCGTCCGGCCGAGAAGGCTTGCCTCCGTGGCCGAGGCCCGGTGACACCGGTCCGCGCCCCCGATGACCACCACCCGGGTTGGCTCCGCGATCCGGCCGTTGTCCACCGCGAGGGCCACCACGGCTCCCGCGAGGGCGAAGTCGCCGGCGCGGCGGGCGAACTCCATGCAGGCCCACCCCCACGCCGGGGACCATGGGGGCAGGACGATCTCGCTCAAGATCTCACCGGGAGCGAGATCGGTCGTCATCGGGCCCAGGAAGAAGTCCGCGGCCTTGACGGTCCGGCCTCCGCGCGTCCCGGCCAATCCGAGGACGGCGTCGAGGGCAATGGCCACGGCGGGAAGCTCAGCGGCCGGGTCGGCATGGGCCAGACTCCCCCCCACCGTGCCCCGGAAGCGGATGGCCGGATGACCGATCAGAGACAAGGCCTCCGCGAGAAGCGGAGCCCGCGCAAGGACGAGCGGGGACGCCTCGGCGTCGGCCTGCCGCGTCATGCTGCCGATCGCCAACCCCTCCCCTTCTGGGCGAATCCCCGCCAGGGCATCGATGCGGTTCAGGTCGACCACGAGCCTCGGACGGAGAAGCCGGAAGTTCAGCAGAGGGATGAGGCTCTGGCCGCCGGCCAGAACCTTGGCGTCCTCGCCGGCCTGAGCCAGAAGATGCAGGGCTTCCACGACGGTGGTGGGGGCGGCGAAGTCGAACGGGGCGGGCTTCATGGCCCGGCGGGAGGGGTTCCGCCAAAGAGCGTGAGCGCCGTCGCCCCGAGGATCGCGACCTCCGCGGATTCCGTCAAGCGAGCGGCCCTGACCGAGGCGACCGGGTCCGGATCGCCGACGTCGAAGGGATAGTCACTCCCCAGCATGATTCGATCGGCACCAGTCACCTCTGCGAGGTACCTGAGCGGCAGCGCCCAGTGGGTGATGGTGTCGTAATAGAACCAGCGGAGCGCGTCGATGGGGCCGAGGCCTCTGGCCCCCGCCTCGAGCCGGTGCCCCCGCTCCAGGCGGCCGGCCTGATACGGGAAGAAGCCGCCGGCATGGACCAGCATCACCCGGAGCTCCGGGAACCGATCGGCCACGCCCCCGAACACCATCGCTCCGGCGGCCAGCGTGGTGTCGAACGGATAGCCGAGCAGCCGGAGGAACCCGTGCGGGCCGAGGCGATCCTCGCCGGCCACATGCCATGGGTGCAGGATGATCGGCACTCGGAGTGCCGCCGCCGCAGCCCAGAAGGGGTCGAGGCCCGGTCGGTCGAGAGGCGAGCCCATGACGTTGGTGCCTATCTGGACTGCGCGCAAGCCAAGACCGCCGATGGCGTGTTCCAGCTCGGCGGCCGCTCGTGTTCCGTCCTGAAGGGGGACGGTGGCCACGCCCAGGAAGCTCCCCGACCCGTCCGCGTGGAGCGCTTCAGCGAGGCTCTCATTCAGCAGCCGACTCCAGCGCTGGCCTTCCTCCGGGGGAAGGGAGTAACCAACAAGGTCCATCCAGGGAGCCAGGATCTCTTGGTCCACGCCCGTCGCGGTCATGGTGTGGCGTCGCGCGGCAAGGTCAAGGAGCCTGGGCAGGACCGGGCGCGTGGAGCCCAGATCCGGGAAGCGGACCCGCTTCCGGCCCCCCTCCAGCTCCTCCACACCCGCACCGTAGCGGTCCGGATGGCGGGCGAGCTCCTCGAGGACCCGCGGAGGAACGAAGTGCGCATGCGCGTCCACCGTCCGGGGAGTCGTCATGGGCCTACAGGAAGATCGATCCGCCGTCGACGACGAGGGTCTGTCCCGTCACGAAGGCGCTGTCGGCCGATGCCAGATACACCACGGCACCCTCCACGTCCTCCGCGGTCTGGTCCCGCCTGAAGCACCGGCTCTGGACCACGGGAGCGCTGAGGGCGCCAGCCAGCGTCGGATTCTGCCGCACCGTCTCGCTGAGGACGAAGCCCGGCGCGACCGCATTGACCGCGATCCCGTAGTCGCCCACTTCCCGGGCGAGCGCACGGGTGAGGGCGATCACGGCGCCCTTCGACGCCACGTAGTGGAGAAAGAGCGGCGAACCCTTCATCACGATGGCCGACGCGACGTTGATGATTCGCCCGGACCGCTGGGCCTTCATCGTGGGCACGACCGCCTGACAGCAGAAGAAGACCCCCTTGACGTTCACCGCCATGATGCGATCCCACTCGGTCTCGCTCAGCGCCTCGAACGGGGTCGGCTGGAGTGGCGCGAAGATGCCGGCATTGTTCACGAGGATGTCGATCCGCCCGAAATGATCGACGGCGGTCCGGGCCATCGCGCGGACCATCGGCTCCTGGGTCACGTCCACGGAGACACCGAGCGCCTCGCCACCCGCGGCCTCGATCTCCCGGACCGTCGGGGCGGGATCGACGATGTCCGCGACGACGACCCGAGCCCCTTCGGCCGCAAGACGACGGCTGTAGGCTCGCCCGATGCCCACAGCGCCCCCCGTCACGACGGCCACCCGCTCCGTGAGTCTCACCGGCCCCCCCGCGGTCAGGGTCACTTCTTCGCGGCGTTCAGGTAGCTCATGTCCACGATCGATTCGAGGGGGATGACCTGCTTCTGGGAGCGCACCATGACAAAGTGCTTCTGGGTGTCCAGGAGATCGTCCAGCGCCAGCCTGTCGGTGATCTCCACCTCCTGGAGCAGCTCCAGCGCGAGATCCGACGGCACATCGCTGAACTTCTTGACGAAGGACAGGTACTCCTCCGTGTGCTTGCCCTGCTGGACCTCCCGCGCGTACTGCTGCGCGCGCAGGTAAACCCGGAGAAAGCGCACCACGGCCTCCCGGTTGGCGGCGAGAAAGGCCTGGGGGCCCGCCAGGGCGCGCACCTGGATCTCCGGGACGAAGTCCGTCTCCTTCACGAGCTCGACGGCCAGCCCCTTCTTCACCGCCAGCTTCACCCAGCGCGTCCGCATCCGTGCGCCGTCCACGTCCTTCTGCTCCAGGGCGCGCAGGATGTCCGCCTCGTTGGCGACCCGCACCCAGTTGATGTGCCGGAAGCTCTCCCCGAAGACCTTGTGCCCGATGGGGAAGGGGCTGATCTGCCCCTTGGGCGGCACGGGAGCGAAATCGGCCAGCTTTCGCCCTTCGAGGTCCTTCACCGACTTGACCGCGCCACTGTCATACAGGTCCTTGCGGACCACGTACCCTCGCACGTTCCGGGCAGGCTCGTTCCCCCGAGCCGCCACCGCGAGGGCCGAGCCAGCGACGATCCGGAAGCTCGCCCCCTCGATGATCATGTTCCAGAAGTTCGGGGGCAGGTAGCCGTCCAGGAGGTCGATGTTGCCGGACGCCAGGAGGATCGGGTACTGCATGAAGTTGCGCACCTCGGTGACCTCCACCTCGACGCCTTCCTGGGCGAACCACCCCTTTCCCTCCGCGATGATCAGCGGCTCCGACCGGCCGCCGACGCGGATCTTGGCCGGGCCTGCGGCCAGTGACTCGCCCACCAACCCCGCGGACACCAGCAGGAGGGCGCCCACCGCCGCGCGCGCCAGCGGCATACCCCGATTGGCCGGAACTTTCATGTCCGTTCTCCTTTCCCCGTGGACCGGGGCTACTTCTCCGGGTTCCAGGGAAGCGCCCAGCGCTCGAGAACGTCGAGCGCCTTGAAGACGACGATCCCGAAGATCCCGATGGCCATCAGATTGGCGTAGAGAAGGTCGGTCTTGAAGAACTCCGTCGCCCAGGCGAGGAGGTATCCGACGCCGCTCTGCGCGATGTACATCTCGACGGCCACCACCACGATCAGCGACACCGCCGCCCCCATCCGGAGCCCCCCGAAGATGATGGGCAGCGCGCCCGGAAGAACGACCTTGGTGGTGACCTGGAAGCGGTTCGCCCCGAGGTTTCGCGCGGCACGGATGAGAATCGGGTCCACCGCCAGGATCCCGGTGATCGTGTTCAGGAGCACCGGGTACATGGCGCTGGCGACGATCGACGCCACGATGGGCGCATTGCCGATACCGAAGATCACGAGGAATAACGAGAGCAGCGCGATCTTGGGGAGTGGGTACGTCGCGGCGATCAACGGGCTGAAGAAGAGCCGGAGCGGCGCGGACAGGCCGATGGCGAGCCCGAAGGCCACCGCCCCTCCCGCGCCGATGACGTACCCAAGGAGCATGCGGCCGACCGTGATCTTGAAGTGCGACAAGAGCTCGCCCGTCACCAGGATCTCCCAGAACTTCCACAGCACGGAGGAGAAGGCGGGGAGGAACAGGGCCTTGACGATTCCGAGGCGGACGATCAGCTCCCACACGGCCACGGTGACGAGGAGCGGCATCACGCTGAGCGCCACGCGCCTGAGCGCTCCGGCGTCGCCAGGCGACCGCCCCCCGATGACAGGCGCCGCCACGCGTGCGCGCTGGCCAGTCACGGATGTCATGGCGTGGCCTGGAGGCCGGGGAATTCCGCCTGGATCTCCCGCCACGCCTGATCGGTCGCGTCGTGGAAGTCCGGGTGGGTGAGCATCTCGAGCGAGCGCGGCCGCGGAAGCTTCACACGAATCGTCTTCTTCACGCGTCCGGGCCGGGCGGTCATGATGGCGACCCGATCGCCCAGAAGCACCGCTTCATCGATGCTGTGGGTCACATAGACGACGGTCTTCCTGTATCGGTCCCAGATGCGGAGGAGCTCGACCTGCATGAGGGCCCGCGTCTGCGCATCCAGCGCCGCCAGCGGCTCGTCCATGAGCAGGATCTCGGGATCGTTGCAGAGGCCGCGGGCGAGGGCGACGCGCTGCTTCATGCCCCCGGAGAGCTCGTGCGGGTAGGCATCCTCGAACCCGGCCAGCCCCACCGCCTCGATCAGCTGGCGGGCACGATCCAGCCGTTCGTTCCGGGGGGCCCCACGCACCTCGGGCCCGAAGATGATGTTGCCGAGCACCGTGCGCCAGGGGAAGAGCGCATACCCTTGCCAGACCATCGTGTTGAGGGGCGCCGAGTTCCGCCGAGCGCCCTCGAACTCGACCTGTCCCGACGACGGCGCCTCCATGCCGCCGATGATGAGCAGGAGGGTGGACTTCCCGCACCCCGACGGCCCCAGGATCGTCAGGAACTCACCGTCCTCGACGTCCAAAGACACATCGGCGAGGGCCTCGACCTGCCGCCCTCGCGCCCAGTAGGTTTTTGCCAGATCCCGGATGCCGATGCGCATGGTCCGCGGGTCGTCTCGCAGCGGTCAGACCGTCCCCTTGCTCTTGGCTTCGAGCGCCCGCTGGATGTCGATGATGTGGCGCCGCATCGTGCTCGCGGCGAGCGACGAGTCGTGCATCCCGAGGGCACGCAGGAGGGCCCGATGATGGTTCAGCGTTCGCCGGACGACGGTCACGGGGAGCGTCGTCTGCAGGGCGTTGACCTCGAGCGTGTCCACCACGGACTCGACACAGAGGGCGATGAACTGGTTGCCGGTGAAGCCCGCCAGCAGCTTGTGGAACTCGAGGTTCGACAGCCGCGCCTCCTTCCCGCTTCCGAGCAGCGCTTTGGCCGCCTCCACGTTCTCCTCGAGCTTCGCCAGCTGATCCCGGGCAATGCTCCGAGCCACCAGCCGGGCGATCTCGGGCTCCAGCATCAGGCGGGCCTGCGTGAGCTCGTGGACGGTCGTCCGGCCCAGGCGAAGCATCGTCGAGAGAGACTCCGTCACCGGTCGCGCATCCGGTCTCGCGACGACCGCGCCTCCGCCAGCCCCGGCGCGGATTCCCAGAAGTCCGGCGATCTCCAGGGAGTGGAGGGCCTCGCGCACGACGAGCGGGCTCGCTCCGAAGGTCTCCGCCAGCTCCCGCTCGGACGGCAGGCGCGCCCCCGAGGAGAGCTTGCCCGAGAGGATCGCCTCGCGGACTTGCCCGGCGATCTCCTGGGCCAGCCGTCGGCCGCGGACCGATGTAAACACTATGCGTAACGTGTTATCCAGTTACTGGCTTTGTGACAATGGCGCATACGCCTCATCTTCATGGGAGACACGCCCCAGCGGCCTCGTGGCGGAGGGCGCAGGCGGCTTGCGCAGGGCCCCGCGGCGGAGGTAGACTGCGCGCGGCGGGCACGTGCGATCCGCCGGTTTCCGGCGCCCGTCCAGTCCCCCTCGCCCATCACATCCGGACGCGGCTCTCGATGCGAGCCTCAGCCCGGCGGAGGAGGCAGCAATGCCCTCGACCCTGATCCCGCGGCTACTCGTGTTTGCGCTGCTCGTGTCCCTGGCGGCGCCCCCCGTCGCCGTGGCCCAGGACGCACGATCCACCACCTTCAATGTCGCGCTCTTCGGCGAGCCGGACTTCCTGGATCCCCACGTGGCGACATCCGTGGGCTTCGTGCCAATTGACAATGCCTATGAGTCGCTGGTCTACACGGAGCGGGACACGACGAAGCTGGTGCCGCAGCTTGGCGAGTCGTGGACCGTCTCACCCGACGGGCGCGGGTTCACCTTCAAGATCCGCCGGGGAGTGAGGTTCCACGACGGCGCCACGCTCGACGCCGAGGCGGTGCGCGTCTCCTACGATCGCCTGCGACAGCTCAACAAGGGCCCGGCCTGGGTGCTGCGCCACGTGCAGTCCGTCGAGGTGAAGGATCCGTCCACGGTGGAGATCCGCACGGTTCCAGGCGGACCGCCCTTCCCGGAGTCCTTCTCGCTGATCCGCATCGTGAGCCCGAAGACGCTCACGGAGAAGGCCGTGGCGGGCGACCTGGCCCAGGATTTCCTGAACCGTCAGAGCGCGGGCACCGGGCCTTACCGCATCCTCAACTGGCAGCGCTCGCAGCGGGTGCTCCTCCGCAAGTTCGACGGGTACTGGGGCGGCTGGAAACAGGCCAAGCACTTCACCGCGGTGAACATGCTGGTCATCCCGGAGGCCTCAACGCAACGGCTCATGCTCGAGAAGGGCGAGCTCGACATGGCGATGAAGTTCCCGACCGAGGCGCTGCCTGCCTTCCAGAAGAACCCGGACGTCCAGGTGGTCCGTGGGCAGGGGCTCCGCGTGCTGTACCTCCGCCTGCAGAATGCGGCACCGCCCACCAGCGACCGGCGCGTGCGCCAAGCCATCAACTACGCTTTCGACGGGGCGAGCTTCCGCAAGGCGACGGAAGGCACCTACGACCCGCCCACGGGGCCGGCACCGGCGCTGTTCCTCGGCGACTGGTCGCCCAAGTTCCCCTACACCTACGACCCGGCGAAAGCCAGGACGCTGCTCCAGGGGGCGGGGTATGGCGAGGGCCGGAAGGCGAAGCTGATCGCCGATCTCCTGATTGCCACGCCGGACCAGCGCAAGGCGGCCGAGATTCTCCAGGCCGGGCTCGCCGCCACGGGGGCAGCCGAGCTCGAGATCCGCGAGAACGAGTGGCCGGTGATGCTCAAGTACAACAGCGAGTGGCAGAAGACCAGGGACCCGGCCACCGCGCACCATCTCTTCGGTCTGTTCACGCCGCCCCGCGTGCCGGACGCATACGCCTACCTCTGGTACACGTACCACTCCAAGGCGATCGGCGCCTTTGCGCGAAATGTCATGAACTACGCGAATCCCAAGGTGGATGACCTCCTGGACCGCGCCGCGGCCTCCACCAGGTCCCCGGAGAAGATCGCCCTCTACCGCCAGGCGACCCAGATCATCGTGGACGACGCGGCGGATCTCTTCGTGGGCACCCAGACGAAGGTCTACGCGCTCCGCAAGAGCATCAAGGGCTTCTACGTCCACCCGCTCTGGTTCCCGACGGTGACGGTTTACCCCCTCCGCCGCGAGTAGTCGCAGGCCGGGCGTGCTGCGCTTCCTCCTGCGCCGGACGCTGTTCCTGGCGCTGGTCGTGCTGGGGGCCCTGGCCGTGGTCTTCGCCATGGCCCACGTGATCCCGTCGGACCCGGCGCGCGCCGCGCTCGGTCAGGACGCCTCGCAGGAACAGGTCGACGAGTACCGGCGGAAGCTGGGCCTGGACGACCCGCTCTGGCGGCAGTTCCTGCGCTACGTGGGGCGGCTGGCCCGGGGCGACCTCGGCGTGTCCATCGTCACCGGCAACCGGGTGGTGGATGACCTCCGCGATGCCGTCCCCGCGACGGTCGAGCTCGTGTTGCCCAGCATCGTGGTCGCGCTGGGGCTGGGGACCCTCCTCGGCGTGGCCTCGGCGGTGTGGCGGGGCCGGGCGGTGGACCATCTCTCGCGCGTGGCGTCCATCCTGGGCATGAGCTTGCCGGTGTTCTGGTTCGGGCTGGTGCTTCAGCTCGTCTTCTACAAGCATCTGTCGTGGCTGCCCGCGGGCGGCCGGCTGCCCCTCACCGCGATGCCGCCGGAGGGCCCGACGGGGATCTACACGGTGGACGCGCTCGCGGCGGGAGACCTCGGGCTCCTCCTCGAGACGCTCCGCCACCTCGTGCTACCGGTGATCACGCTCTCCACGGTGAGCATCGCCACGGTGGCGCGAATCACGCGGGCGAGCCTACTCGACGTGCTGGGGCGGGACTACGTGCGGACGGCACGTGCCAAGGGGCTCGGCGAGCGCGCCACCGTCTACAAGCACGCCCTTCGCAATGCGCTGATCCCGGTGGTGACGGTCTTCGGCCTGCGCGTGGGCATCATGCTCGGGGGCGCCGTGCTGACGGAGACGATCTTCGCCTGGCCCGGCATCGGACGCTACGCGTTCTACGGGCTGCGCCAGCTCGACCTGCCGGTGGTGAGCGCCTTCGTGGTTTACGTGACGCTCGCCTATGCGGCGCTCAACATGCTGGTGGACGCCAGCTACTCGCTCCTCGACCCGCGCATCCGCGGCGCGGCGAGCTGATGCGCCGAGAGCACGCCCCATGACGAAGGTAGCGGTGGCAGGAGAAGCCGCGGTCGGCCTCTCCCACGGGACACCCGTGGGGCCGAGCCGGCGTGGAGCCGGCCGGCGCTTCCTTGGCAGCGGTGGGCTCGCGCCCTGGGGCGCCCTCGTGTTGCTCGCCCTGGTGGCGGTCGCGCTCTTCCCCGGGGCGGTCACGCGACACGACCCCTACCGGATCGACGCCGACCGGCGCCTGGCGCCGCCGTCGCTCGCCCACCCCTTCGGCACGGACGAGCTCGGGCGCGACGTGTGGAGCCGCGTGGCTCATGGCACCCGCCTGTCGCTCGGCGTGGCACTCCTGGTCGTGATCGTCAGCGGCACGACCGGCACGGCCATCGGCCTCGCCGCGGGCTACGGCGGCGGCCCGTGGAGCGAGCTGGTGATGCGCGTGGCCGACATCTTCATCGCCTTCCCGGCGCTCATCATGGCCATGGCCATCACGGCGTTGCTCGGACCGGGGCTCGGCAACGCCATGCTCGCGGTGATGGTCATCTGGTGGCCGCAGTACACGCGGCTGGCGCGCGGCCAGGTGCTGGGCGAGAAGGTGAAGCCCTACGTGGAGGCCGCGCACGCGATGGGGCTGCCGGCGGCGACGGTCCTGTGGCGGCACATCCTGCCGAACTCGTGGGTGCCGCTGTTGATCAAGGCAACCATGGACGTGGGGCTGGCCCTCCTGCTCACCGCCTCGCTGTCCTTCCTCGGGCTGGGCGCCAAGCCCCCCACGCCCGAGCTGGGAGCGCTGGTGACGCAGGGGCGCGAGCACCTGCTGAGCGCCTGGTGGTACTCGACCTTTCCCGGGCTCACGATATTCCTGGCGGTCTTCGCATGCAACCTGCTGGGCGACGGCCTCCGCGACGCGCTGGACCCGGCCCTCGGCCGAGAGTGATGTCCAATCCGAGTCAACCCCCAAGGAGTGCGGTCATGCGTGATGCGGTGAAGCTCGAGCGGTTCACGAACGCCCTGCGCCAGAGCGATTTCGACGTGGTCGTGGCGGCCTCGCCGGAGAACACCTGGTACCTCTCCGAGGCGGTGATCGACACGCAGCGCACGCTGCCCGAGCGCCTGGCCCTGGTCGCCTGGCCCAAGCACGGCGAGCCGGTCTACATCGTCTGCACCAACGAGCAGACTCAGGCCCGGCGCGACTCCTGGATCCCGGACCTGCGCGGCTACATCGAGTACAAGGAATCGCCCATGGAGCACCTGGTCCAGGCGCTCACCGCGCAGGGCGCCGCCCAGGGCATGATCGGGATCGAGAAGCGCTTCCTCACCGCCCACTACTTCGAGCAGCTCGCCGGGCTCCTGCCCCGCGCGCGCTTCGCCGAGGTGGGGCCCCTCTTCGACCGCGTGCGCGCCATCAAGACGCCGGACGAGATCACGCGCATGGAGCAGGCTGCCCAGGCCACCGAGCGGGCGATCCGCGAGGCCTTCGAGGCAGCGCGCCCGGGCATGACCGAGCGGCAGGTGGGCGTGGCGCTCTCCGCAGCGCTGGTGCGCAACGGGGCCGAGTACCAGGCCTTCCAGGTGCTCGCGGCCGGGCTCAACACCCTCACCACCCACCACCGGGCCGGCGACTACGTGATCCAGCGCGGTGACCTCATGCGCACGGACTTCGGCGGCATCTTCCCGGGAGGCTACTACTCGGACCTGGCGCGTACGGTGTGCGTCGGCCGGCCCAGGCCCGAGCAGGAGGACCTCTACAAGGCGATCTGGGAGGAGCACGAGCGGCTCATCCAGATGATGGGCCCCGGCGTGCCCTGCGAGGACGTCTACTACTCCCACAAGCGCGCGTGGGAGCAGCGGGGCTGGCCCATGGTGCGCCCGCATATCGGCCACTCCATCGGCATCGGCCTGCATGAGTACCCCCTGCTCCGTCCCGGCGAGAAGGCCGTCCTCGAGCCCGGCATGTGCATGGCCATGGAGCCGAACCACATGGTGCCCGGCGTGGAGAAGTACCACGTCGAGGACCTGGTGCTGATCACCGAGTCGGGGCCCCGCCTGCTCTCGCGCGCGGCTGACTGGGACCGGATCCTCACGCCGGGGGCCTGAGAGACGGGGGAGCGGGTGCGCACCCGGGACCTGCGCGCTGGTGCGCGTGAGCGCGCAGAGCCACGCGCGTGCAGGAGCGCGAAGCGATCAGACGAACCCTGGCAGCCGTGCCATGATCCGGGCCAGCCGTGCCACGCCGGAGGCAGGGGCTGTGGAACCCAGGCTGGCCGCCCAGCGCCGGCTCCGGTGGCTCCCCGAGATCGGGCGCGGCGCGGGACCAAGACCGGCACTGGCGCCCACGCTGGGTGACGGGCGTGTCGTGGAAGTGCGCGAGAAGAAGTGGTGAGCCGTGCTGGGATCGAACCAGCGACCCCCTGCTTAAAAGGCAGGTGCTCTACCAGCTGAGCTAACGGCTCCCGCGCGAGATGATATCACGCGGGCGGGACGGACGGCCGCCAGGGGCCCTACCGCCATCGCGGCCTCGCGCCGCTCGAGCTCACGCAGCCCGGCGACGCTCGGGCGCGCACGCCCGATCTCGCGCAGCCGTCGGCCGGGAACGCTGCAAGCGGACAGACGAGCAGAAGCGAACCCGCGAGGACGCCGAGCGGGCGCGCATCAGCCTCCGGCGCGCGGGAGCACGACCAGTCCGCGGACGCGCAGGGCGCTGTCGAAGGAGGGTGGCAGGCGGCGCTCGCCCCGGCGGCGCTCGGCGGCGGCAGGCTGCCGGCTCCTCCGGCGGTCGTCCCCCCGCCGGTCCAGCACCACCGTGACCTCGCGATCCCCCGAGAACCTCTCCTTGAGGAACTCGTAGAGACCGAGGTTCTGGTGAGCCACCACGAAGATGTGCCCGAGCCGCTTGAGCGCCGCCATCGTCTGCGCCGCGAAGAAGCGCATGTCGAGCGCGCGGAACAGGGCCAGTGCGGCGATCAGGTGATCCTCGGCCTGGGCACGGCTGCCCTTCTTGAGGTGGAGCTGGCCGAGGCCGAATTCGATCCGTCCGACGAGCGGGCGCATGCCGAGCTCCGCGGCCAGCGCCATGGCCTGGTCGAGGTCCCGCTCAGCCCTCGGCAGGTCCGGCGGATCGCCGACGAGGGCGATCTCACCCAGGAGCCGGAGCGCTCGCGCCTGGTGGCCGCGCTCCTTGTGCGCGATCGCCAGATTCAGGGCCGTCTCGGCCACCGCCAGTGCGCGCGAGGCCTGGCCCGCGGCCACGAGTCCCTCGCCGAGCTGCACCGTCCAGAGCGCCAGGTACGCCTTCACTCCCACCGCCTCGCTGCGGGCCACCCCGTCCTCCAGGAGACGCAGCCCCTCGTCATGGCGGCCGAGGAGCACCTCGGTGAGCCCGAGCAGCGACGAAGGGATGGGCTGCCACACCGTGAGCTCGGCGCTCCGGCAGGTGTCGAGGCTCTTCTCCAGGAGGTGCAAGGCCCGGTCCAGGTGGCCGCGCGTGAGGGCCACGAGCCCGCCGAGGGTCCAGGCAATGGCCTGGGCGTAGGCGTGACGCGCGGCCTCGGCGGCCCGCTCCGCCATGTCCGCGTACGTACGCGCCTGATCAAAGTCACCCAGCTCCGCCAGGGTGAAGGCGAGCCAGCCGCTGGAGCTCACGTAGGGGATCGTGGTCTGCGCCTCTGCGGCCCCGGCCGCGCGCATGGCCTCGAGCTTCTCGAGGTTCCGGGCGAGGACGGCCTCGGCCTCCCGGTAGCGCCCCTGAGCGTGGTAGCTGTACCCCATGTACCCGCGCGCCAGCGCCTGAAGCGCCGCATCCTCGCCGGCCTCGCCGATGGTGAGGCACCGCTCACCGTAGGCGATGGCCATGTCGGGCTCGCCCTTGAGGTAGTGGTAGTTGATGAGGTAGCTGTACACGCGGGCCAGGCGCGCCTGGTCGCCGATCAGCTTGGCGATGTTCTCGGCCTGCTGGGACACCGCGAGCACCCTCTGGAGATGCCCGAGCTGCAGGAGCGGGGGCCTGAGCTCCAGCCGCACGTCGATCCCCTGGGCCCTCACTTCGTCACTCTCCGCCAGCTTCCCGAGCGCGGCGAGGGCCCGCTCGAGATACGCCACTGCCTCGACGTTGGCCGAGCGCGCCGTCGCCTTGGCCCCGGCCCGGCGGAGATGGGCCACGGCCTCGTTCCACGCCTCGCCGCGGAAGGCGTGCTCGGCGAGGACCTCCGCCAGCTCCGTCCGGCGATCGGGATGCAGGCGCTCGAGGGCCCGGAGGATCTCGACGTGGAGCGCGCGCCGGCGGTCCTGGAGCAGCGTGCCGTATGCCACGTCATGCGTGAGCGTGTGGTTGAACGTGTACTCGGGGTCGGGGTAGCCGCCCGTCTCGTAGAGGAACTCGCCCGCCTGCAGCCGGGCCAGGCTCTCGTCGAGCGCCTCCTCGGGCAGCTCCGCGACGGCCCGCAGCAGGGCCAGCGGCACGTCCTTGCCGATGGCGGCGGCGGCCTGGAGGAGCCGTTTCTCCTCGGGGGCGAGCCGGTCGATGCGCGAGGCGATCACCGCCTGCACCGTGGCCGGCACCGCCACGGAGGGGAGCTCGCCGGCCAGGCGATGGGCGCCGTGCTCCCCGGCGAGGACCTGCGTCTCGATCAGCATGCGGACGCACTCCTCGATGAAGAACGGGTTGCCCTCCGTCCGCTCGATCACGAAGCGCGTGACGGGCTCCAGGGAGGCGTCGTCGCCGAGCAAGGTGCGGAGCAGGGCCCCCGCGGTCACGGGCGGCAGCGGATCGAGACGGAGCTGCGTGTAGCAGCTCCGCGCTCCCCACGCATGCGCGTACTCGGGACGGTAGTTGGCGAGGATGAGGATGCGCGCCGCGGGCAGGGCCTCCACGAGGTGGTCCAGGCAGGCCTGGGTCTCCCCGTCGATCCAGTGGAGGTTCTCGAACACGAGCACCAGCGGCTGGACCTGGCTCTCGCGGAGGAGGAGCCGTGTGACCGCGTCCAGGGTCCGCTGGCGGCGGAGCGCCGGATCCGGCGTCTGCCACTCGGAGTCTTCCACCGGCACGTCCAGCAGGGCGAGGAAGGCGGGCAGCGCGGCCTTGAGCGTCTCGTCCAGCGTGAGGAGCTTGCCCGTGACCTTCTCGCGGATCGTGCGCGCATCGTCGCGCTGCCCCACCTGGAAGTAGCCGCGGAGGAGCTCGACGACGGCGTCGTACGAGGTGAGCCGCGCGTACGAGACCGCGCTGCCCTCGAGGATCAGCCAGCCGCGTACGCGGTGCGAGCGCGTGAACTCCCGGAAGAGGCGCGACTTGCCCACCCCTGGCTCGCCGACGACGGCGACGATCTGCCCGTGGCCGGCCTGGGCCCGGTCGAGCGACTGGCGGAGCGTGCCCAGCTCCCTGTCGCGCCCGACAAAGGGCGAGAGCCCGCGCGCGGCAGCCGCCTGGAGCCGGGAGCGCGCGGGGCCGGCGCGCTCGACCTCGTAGACCTGGATGGCCTCGGCGAGGCCCTTCACCGGCACGGGCCCCAGCGGCCTGACCTCCACGTACCCCTCGGCGAGCCACAGCGTGCTGGCCGTCATGAGGGTCGTCCCGGGCCGCGCGAGCTGCTCCATGCGCGCGGCGAGGTGCGTGGTCTGGCCCACCGCCGTGTAGTCCATGTGCAGGTCCGAGCCGATGGAGCGGACCACCACCGCCCCGGAGTTGAGGCCCACGCGGATCTGGACGTCGAGCCCCTGCGTCCGGCGCAGCTCCTCCGCGTACCACCCCACCGTCTCCTGCATGCGGAGCGCGGCGTAGCAGGCGCGCACGGCGTGGTCCTCGTGGGCGATGGGCGCCCCGAAGAGCGCCATGATCCCATCGCCCATGACCTGGTTGACGGTCCCCTCGTAGCGGTGCACGGCCTCCATCATCCGCTCGATGACCGGGTCCAGGATCCCTCGCGCCTCCTCGGGGTCGCGGTCGGCCAGGAGCTCCAGGGACCCCTTGAGATCGGCGAACAGCACGGTGACCTGCTTCCGCTCGCCCTCGAGGGCGCTCCGGGAGACGAGGATCTTCTCGGCCAGGTGCCTGGGGGTGTAGGCCTGCGGTGGGGCGGAGCGGTCCACGGGCTTGCCGGCGAGCGCGGCGCCGCAGAAGCCGCAGAACTTCCGGTCCGGGGCGACCTCGGCGCCGCAGGAGGAGCAGGACAGCGCCAGCCGCGCCCCGCACTCCCCGCAGAACCGCGCTGCCGGCTGGCTTTCACTCTGGCACCGGGGACACTTCATGCCCTGCCCTCCCGTGCGCCAAGGCTAGCCGCCCGGCACCGAGCGGTCAAGGGCGCATCCACCCGAGATCCGCTACGGCGCCACCGAGGTGCCGATGGAGGGGAACCAGCGGGGCAGGGCCGAGCCGGCCACGATGATGGTGTCGTCGCGGACGGGGCCGGTGGAGACCAGCGCGATGCTCACGCCCACGAGCTCCGTGAGCCGCTCGAGGTACTCCCGCGCCTTGGTCGGCAGCTCGGCGTACTCCCGCATCCCGTGGGTCTTGCTCTGCCAGCCCGACCGCTCCTCGTACACGGGCTCCGCCTCGTGCCAGATGCGCTCCTCCTCGGGAAACTCGGTGAAGACCTCGCCGCGGTAGCGGTACCCGACGCAGATCTTCACGGTCTCGCAGGCGTCCAGCACGTCGAGCTTGGTGATGGCGAAGGCGTCGAGTCCATTGATGCGCGCCGCGTACCGCAGCCCGACGGCATCCACCCATCCGCAGCGCCGCGGCCGCCCCGTGACCGAGCCGAACTCGTTGCCGCGGGTGCGGAGGAGATCGGCGATCGCGCCCGAGATCTCCGACGGGAAGGGCCCACCGCCCACCCGCGTGCAGTACGCCTTGGAAATGCCGAGCGCGCCGTGGATCTTCGTCGGGGGCACGCCGGTCCCCGTCGAGGCCCCGCCGGCGGTGGTGCTGGACGACGTGATGAACGGGTACGTCCCGTGGTCCAGGTCCAGCAGCGTCCCTTGGGCGCCCTCGAACATGACGGAGGCGCCGCCGTCGATCCACCGCGACAGGAGGAGCGCGGTGTCGGTGATGTAGGGCGCGAGCCACCCGGCGTAGCGGAGGTAGGGCCCGAGGATCCCCTCCACCGTGAACTCCTCGGCGTCGTAGATCTCCCGCAGGAGCCGGTTCTTCTGGCGGATGTTGAACTCGAGCTTCTCCCGGAAGAGCTGCTCGTCCAGGAGATCGGCCATGCGGATCCCGACGCGCGCGGCCTTGTCCGCGTAGGCCGGCCCCACGCCCTTGCCCGTGGTCCCGATGCGGCGCTCGCCGGCCTGGGACTCCGCGGCCCGGTCGAGCGCCGGGTGGTAGGGCATGACGAGATGCGCGTTCTTGGAGATGTAGAGGTTGCCGTCGAGCGAGACGCCCCGCTGGACGAGTGCCTCCATCTCCTCGATGAGCGAGGCCGGGTTGATCACGACGCCGCAGCCGACCACGCAGCGGCAGCCGGGATGGAGGATCCCCGAGGGGATGGACTGCAGCACGAACTTCTCCTTCCCCACGACGACCGTGTGCCCCGCGTTGTTCCCCCCCTGGTAGCGGACGACGACGTCCACGTGCGGGGTGAGCACGTCCACGACCTTCCCCTTGCCCTCGTCGCCCCACTGGGCGCCCACCACCACGATGTTAGGCATGGCTCCCGCTCCCGCCACCGGGCCCGAAGACCGGGAAGTGCCGCGCCGGATCGGCGAGGAGATCGGCGACGGCGCGCGTGCGCTCGTCCCCCCCCGCCAGGTCCAGCACGCGCACCTCGTCGGGCGCGCCCCGGTCGCCGCCGATGACCAGCACCCAGCGCGCGCGCTGCTGGCGCGCGTAGGCGACGGAGTCCTCGAGCCCCCGGCTGATGATGTCCCGGGCCACCGCGGCACCGAGGTCGCGATACCGTCGCGCGAGGGCCAGCGCCCGCGTCTTGTCCGCGGTGAAGTCGATGATGAAGAAGTCCGGCCCGCGCGGCGCCGTCATGGCCCCCTGGGACTCCATGGCCAGGAGCGCCCGCCCCACCTCGAAGGCGAAGCCCGTCGCCGGGCAGTCGTAGCCGAAGCGCCCCAGCATCTGGTCGTAGCGCCCGCCGCCCGCCAGCGCCGCCCCGAGCCCGGTGACGTAGGCCTCGAAGTGCACCCCGGAGTAGTAGTCGAAGCCGCGCACCTCGCCCAGGTCCAGCAGCACCGCGTCGGCGAGGCCGTAGAGGCGCAGCAGTCGGTACACCTCGGCGAGGTTCGCCAGCGCGGCCTCCGAGCGCGCGTTCTTCACGAGGCGCTCGGCGCGCTCGAGCACCTCCCCGCGGCCGTAGAGCGACGGCAGCGCCAGCAGCAACTCGGTCACGGCGGCCGGGGCGCTCAGCTCTCCGACCCGGCGCTCCAGCGCGGAGACGTCCTTGCGCGACAGCGCCGAGCGCAGCCGGTGCGCGGTGACCTCGTCCACCGCGAGGTCCTCGAGGATGCCGCGGAAGAAGTCGGTCTGGCCCACGTCGAGCTGGAAGCGCTCCAGTCCGAGGACGCGCAGGCCCTCGACGGTCATGGCGATCATCTCGGCGTCGCCCTCGGGGTTCGGCAGCCCCACCAGCTCGACGCCGGCCTGGTAGAACTCCCGGTAGCGGCCCACGTGGGGCTCGTCGTAGCGGAAGACGTTGGTCACGTAGGCCAGGCGGAGCGGCGTGGGCTCGTCCCGCATCCGGGTCGCGACGATCCGGGCGATCTGGGGCGTGATGTCCGCACGGAGGGCGAGGAGCCGGCCCGACTCGCGGTCCACCATCTTGAACATGCCCTCCCGGAGATCGTGGTCCGTCCCCTGGGAGAGCACGTCGAAGTACTCGTAAGTGGGGGTGACCACCTCGCGGTATCCCCAGCGGCGGAAGACGCCGAGGAGGCGCTCCTCGACCGCGCGCTTCTGCGCCGCCTCGTCGGGGAGGTAGATCTTGACGCCCTTGGGCAGCTGGGTGTGCTGCGGCCGGCGCTCCACGACGTCGGCTCCTACCGGCCAGCCAGGACGGCGTCGAGTTGGACGAGCGTGTTCAACCGGTGCAGCGCCGTCCAGTCGGGCCGGAACTCGAGTTCCGAGATGCCCGCCGACGAGACGTGGAGCGACCAGATGCGGGGCAGCGGCAGTCCGAGGGCCTCCAGGATGAGGATCCGCGCCGTGATGCCGTGAGCGACGAGACAGACGTTCTCCTCGTCGTGGGCCTCCCGCAGCCTCTCGAGCCCCGCCAGGACCCGCCGCTGCACGTCTGGCAGCCGTTCTCCCCCGGGCGGCCCCGCCAGGTGCGGCGTCTCGAGCCAGGTCCGGTAGAGGGCGGGATCCTGGGCACGCACCTCGTCCACCGTCAACCCCTCCCACCCCCCGAAACTCATCTCCTTGAAGGCCTCCTCCACACGCACGGCAAGCCCATGGGGCGCGGCGATGGCCGCGGCCGTCTCCCGCGCCCTGCGCAGCGGGCTCGCGTAGACGGCCTGGAGGGAGGCGCTGGCCAGGGCGCGGCCGGCGGCCTCGGCCTGGGTGCGTCCGGTCTCGGACAGACCGGTATCCGTCCACCCCTGGTAGCGGCGCTCCCGGTTCCAGGCGGTCTCGGCGTGACGGAGAAGGAAGAGCCTGAGTCCCATGGCCAGCGGCTGATTCTACCAGACGGCCCCGGGCTCAGCCCCGTTCAGCGAAAACCGCCTGGGCGGCCCGCACCCCGGTCAAGCGCCCCTCGGAGTGGTCACGGGCTCCACCGTATCAGAAGGCGCGCAACCCTGGCAATGCGACCCGCGTCACTGGCGCGGGCGGGCGACGGGGCGGCCCAGCGCGGTGACGAAGATGGCGTCCTTGCCGGCGGCGTGGGGCGAGAGGAAGGCGACCACTGCGTCGTCGTAGAAGGTGAGCCCCGTGGCGCCGAAGCGCTGGGCATAGGCGGCCAGGTAGAGGCGTCCGCCGACGAGCCCCGCCTCGAGGTTCCCCAGCCGGTAGCCGCGGTTGCCGAAGCGCGCCAGCACGGCCCCCAGATCGGCGAGGAAGAACACCGTGGCGCTGGACTGCCCGCCCAGCGGCTGCTCGAGGCAGAGGAAGGCCGAGTCCCGCCGGACGTCCCCCTCCCTGAGGGGCTCGAGCGCGTGCGCCTGTCGCCGGTAGTAGTAGGTGCCGGGCCCGAGGCCGTCCACGGCGTGCACGTTGACGTAGAGATCCACGAGCCCCGACGGCGCATCCCCGGGCCACGGCCGCGTCGCGTGCTTGAGGGCCGTGGAGAGTGCCTCGGCACTGATCGCCTCGCCGGAGAACTCGCGCGTCGAGCCGCGCGCGAGGATTGTCGCGCGGAGCCCCCGCCCCGCCGCACCGCGCGGCGACGGCAGCGCGGGAAGCGCCGGCTCTGCCCCCGACGCGGGCGGCGGCGCCGGGCTCTCCCGCCACTCGATCACCTCGGCCGCGGACGCCAGGCAGGAGTCGGCGTGGGCCGCCTGCACCGCCGGGTACTCGACCTCGCTCGAGGAGAGCGGCACCACCCGGTGCTGGAGCGGGACGACGACGGGCGGCGGACCGGCGCTGGCGCCCTCCGGACCGACGGGCAAGAGCACCAGGGCCGCTTCCTTCCCGGGATCGAGGCCCAGCAACCCGTGGATCTCGCGGTCCACGAATCCCATGACCGTCCGTGCCCCGAGGCCGAGAGCCGCGGCGGCGGCCAGCGCATTGGCGAGCATGGTGCCGGAGTCCCAGAAGAGGTGGCGGTAGGCGCGCGCCCCGTACTTCCACGCGTTGCGCCAGTAGAGGCCGGTCAGCACGAGCGTCGCGGGCGCGCGCCCGACCCCATCGTCCGCCGCCGCCACCGCCATGGCGCCGCGGAAATCTCCCTCGCGCAGCCGCCGGAGCGCGAAGTCGCCGGGGCAGAAGTGGTAGACCCCGGGGGCGAGCCCCGCCACGGCCCCGGCCACCACGTACACCTCGGTCTGGTAGAGGGCGCCCGTGGAGGGCGCGGCCCGGAAGTACATCTCTCCGCCCCCGGGGTAGGCCTTGCGCCTCGTCACTCCCGCCGAGAAGAAGAGAAGCGACGCGAGGCGGTCGAGGTCGAGCGGGCAGGGGTCGCCGGCCGCTCCCGCCAGCGCGGCGAGGGTGTCGATCTCAAGCGCGGGGAGATCCCGGGGCAGCGGGACGGCCGGCAGGTCGGGGTAGATCTTGAAGGGTGCCGGCTTGATCTCCCAGTCGAGGACATGGCCCTCCGCGCGAACGGAGCGGGGGCTGTGGGCGGTCCCGGCGTGGTAGGCGCGTGCCAACTCGATCTGACGGTTGACCGGCACGCCGGGCTCTCCCCGTGCGGCGCCTACGTGAAGCGGTAGGGCGGGCGGTGGACGCCGCGCTCGGTGATGATGGCCGTGATGAGGTCGGCTGGCGTCACGTCGAAGGCCGGGTTGAAGACGGGCGAGTCCGGGGGCGCCGTCTGGCGCCCGGCCACGCCGCGCACCTCGGCCGGGTCCCGTTCCTCGATCACGATGGAGGCGCCGCTGGGGATGGACGGATCGATGGTCGAGACCGGTGCCGCGATGTAGAAGGGGATCCCGTGGTGACGGGCGAGGACAGCGAGCCCGTAGGTGCCGATCTTGTTCGCCGTGTCCCCGTTGGCGGCGATACGGTCGGCCCCCGTGACCACGAGGTCCACCTCACCGCGCTGCATGACGAAGGCCGCCGCCACATCCGAGATGACCCGGTGGGGAATCCCCTCCTTGACCATCTCCCAGGCCGTGAGGCGGGACCCCTGCATGACGGGGCGCGTCTCGTCCACCCAGACCAGTGCCACACGCCCCCGCTCGTGGGCGGCGCGGATCACCCCGCCCGCGGTCCCGTAGCCCGCCGTGGCCAGCGCGGCGGCATTGCAGTGGGTGAGGATGCGGGCGCGCTCCGGCACGAGCGTCGCGCCGTGGGCTCCGAGCGCCCGGTTCGTCGCCACGTCCTCGTCGAGCATCGCCTGGGCCTCGGCCAGGAGCCGCTGCCCGAGTGCCGCCACGGACAGCTGGCGGTGGGCCATCGCCACGCGGCGCATGCGCTCCAGCGCCCAGAAGAGGTTCACGGCGGTGGGGCGCGTGGCCCCGAGCCCCTTGATCGCCTCTTCCAGCTCCACCATGAGGCCGTCCGTGTCCCGCGCCGCGCTCGCCCTCGCCGCCAGGGCCACGCCGAAGGCCGCCGTCACACCGATGGCCGGCGCCCCCCGGACCACCAGGGTCCGGATGGCCTCGGCCACATCCTGCCAGGCCCTGTAGGGGCGCTCGAGCTCCTGCGCCGGCAGGAGCGTCTGGTCCAGGAGCAGGAGGCGGTCCCCCTGCCAGCGGATCGGCGAGATCATCGCGACGGTTCCGTTCGGAGGCGCGCCCTGAGACTGTCGGCATCGAGGCCGCGCACGAGGAAGAACTTGTCGCGAGCGCTCCCGCCGCGCACCAGCTCCACCGACGCAGGCGGCACATCGAGGGCCGTCGCCAGGAGCGCCGTCACCGCCCGGTTCGCTCGCCCGCCCTCGGGCGGCGCGGTGACGCGGACGCGGAGCGCCTCGCCCTCCCACCCCACCACCTCGTTCCGCGAGGCGCCAGGCCGCACGCGCACGTGGAGCAGCCTGCCTGCGGGCCGGGCCGGCGGCGCCGCCATCGTCCGGCTCACTCGTCGGCCGACGACCCGGGGGCGGCGCCGCCGGGCGCGGCCTCCTCGGACGGGCCCGAGCGGAGCTCCTGTGCCACGAGGCGCTGGTACATCTCGAGAGTGGACCGGAGCCCTTCGGCGAGCTGGAGGCGGTGGCGCTTGAGCTGCATGATCTCGTTCCGGATCATCCCCTCCTGCACGCGGGCCTGCTGGAGGAGCTTCTCCCCCGCCGCCTCGGCCTCGCGCACCACCAGCGCCGCCTCGCGCCGGGCTGCCTCCTTCATCTCCTCGGTGAGCCGCTGGGTGGTCACGAGGGTCTCCTGCAGCACCTTCTCCCGTTCCTCGAGGCCACGCGTGCGTTCCTCCAGCACCTGGAGCTGCTCCTTCAGGAGCGTGTTCTCCCTGACCAGGGCCTCGTAGTCCTGGGCGACGTCCTCGAGGAAGGTATCCACCTCCTGGACGTCGAAGCCACGGAACATCTTCATCGTGAACTGCTGCTGTCGGATGTCCATGGGCGAGATGCGCATGGCGTCCTCCTCAGTACAGCAACGGCAGGATCCACCAGCGCACAACCTGGATCGCCACCAGGACGATCATCGGGGAGATGTCGAGGCCCCCCGTCTTCCAGGGGGGCAACAGCTCACGCACCGGCCGGAGCACGGGCTCGGTGACCCGATGGAGGAAGCGAACGATGGGGTTGCGCGGGTCAGGGCTCACCCAGGTGATCAGCGCCGCGGCAATGATCACGTACGTGTAGAGCTGCAGGAGCTCGCTGACCAGGCCGACGATGGTGTACCCGAGCACGTCAGCGTCCTTTCCCGAGCTCGCGGGAGCGCAGCGTCGCCCGCTCCACCGCGCTGATGAAGGTCCGGCGCAGGCCGCCCTCCTCCAGCGCCGAGATGCCGGCGATGGTGGTCCCGCCCGGCGAGGCGACCATGTCCTTGAGCTGCCCGGGGTGGGTGCCCGTCTCGAGGATGAGCTTGGCCGAGCCGAGCACGGTCTGGGCGGCCAGCGTCATGGCCGTGGCCCGGTCCAGGCCCATCTTCACGCCGCCGTCGGCCAGCGACTCGATCACGATGGCCACGTAGGCCGGGCCGGAGCCCGAGAGCCCCGTCACGGCATCCAGGGCCTCTTCCTCGAGGACCACCACACGCCCCACCGCGCCGAAGAGCTCCTGGGCCGTCTCCAGGTCGCCCCGCTCGAGCCCGTCGGCGCGCGCGATGGCCGTCACCGCCTCCAGCACCAGGGCGGGCGTATTGGGCATGACGCGGATGAGGCGCTCCACGCGGGGCATCTGCTGCCTGAGCGTGGTGGTGGCGACACCGGCCGCCAGCGAGATGATCAGCTTGCTCCTGTCCACGGTCGGGGCGATCTCCGCGCACACCGCCGCCATGATCTGCGGCTTCACGGCCAGGACGATGACGTGGGACTCGCGGACCAGGGTCGGGTTGTCGCCGCAGGCCCGGATGCCGTACTGCCGCGCGATCTGGGCCAGGCGCTCCGGCCGGGCATCGCTGGCCGCGATATCCTGCGCGGGGACGAGCCCCGCCTGGAGCAGGCCCCGGATCATCGCCTCGCCGATATTCCCTGCGCCCAGGAAACCGATCCGCTTGCCCTTGATGGTCACCGGGTCACTCCCTCCGGGGCGGGGTGCTGCCGGGGGCCGAAGATCGCCGTGCCCACGCGCACCATGGTCGCTCCCTCCTCGATGGCGACCTCGAAGTCGCCGCTCATGCCCATGGACAGGTGCGGAAGCCCCGCGGCGTCCCGCAGCTCGCGCAGCCGGCGGAAGTGCGGGCGCGCCGCCTCGGCATCCGGCCCGAGCGGCGGGATGGCCATCAGCCCGCGGATGCGCAGCCCCGGCAGCTCCGCCGCCTGCTCGAGCACGGCCCTGAGCTCGGCAGGCGCCACGCCGCCCTTCTGGGGCTCCTCCCCCACGTTCACCTGGAAGAGCGTCTCCACGATCCGGCCGGCGGCCTGCGCGCGGCGGTCCAGCTCCCGCGCCAGCTCCAGCCTGTCCACCGATTGGATGCAGTCGAAGAGGCGCACGGCCTCCCTGGCCTTGTTGGTCTGCAGCGACCCGATCAGGTGCCATGGCACCGGATGGCCGAGGCGAGCGATCTTTTCCTTCGCCTCCTGCACCCGGTTCTCGCCCAGCGCGGGCACGCCCGCGTCCACCGCGAGGCGGATGCGGGTGGGGTCCACCGTCTTCGACACAGCGATCAGGAGCACCTCGCGCGGATCGCGGCCCGCTCGGAGGCATGCGCGCTCGATGGCAGCCCGAACCCGCTCGACGTTCTCCCGGATCTCCAGCATGCGCCCGTTGTTCCGGCTGCGCGATTCTAGCATGCCGGCCCGCCCGCGGGGGGCGCGGCCTCAGGAGGAGGCGGGGACGGCCGCGACCGTCGCGAGGCTGCCTCCCTTGCCCTCGCGCCGGTAGGAGAAGAAGAGGTCCAGCCGGCAGGCCGTGCAGAGCCGCAGGTTGTCGATCCTGGAGGGATCGACACCGGCAGAGCGCAGCTGGTCCTCGTTGGCCTTCCACAGGTCGAGCATCCACTTCCCCGGCCCGGTGGGGGTGACCCAGCCCGACCATGCACCGGGGAAGGCGCTCCTCAGGCCCTGGATGACGGGGAGATCCACCTCGTAACAGCACGGGCCGATGGAGGGACCGATGGCAGCCAGGAGGCTCTCGCGCGGAGCCCCGGCGCGCGCCAGGGCGTCGGCAACGGCGCGCGCCACGGACTGCACCGTCCCCCGCCAGCCGGCATGCGCCACGGCGAGCCGGCCTCCGGCCGGGTCGAAGAGAACGATGGGAAGGCAGTCCGCGGTGAAGACGGCCAGCGGCAGGCCGGGACGGTCGCTGACCAGAGCGTCGCCCCTGCCGACGGAGCCGCCCGCGCGCGCCTCGACCACCTCCGCGCCGTGCACCTGCCGGGCGAAGGCCGGCGGCTCAAGCAGGAGCCCGCGCGCGCCCAGGAGCGTCCAGGCGGCCGGGCCGAACGGCGAGCCCCCGTTCGCGGCGCGCTCGAGGCGGGGGAAGTGCCGCGTCGTGAAGAGATGAGGCACTCGCGCGGCCTCCAGGAGGGGCGAGGTGAGAAAGGCCGGGCGTCCCGTCATGCCGCCCCCATTCTCTCACGCCGGCCCGGGCAGATCCGCTCAGTCTGCCTGCCGGCGGAGGAAGGCGGGGACGTCGAGGTCCTCCTCCAGCGGCTCCCCAAGCTCGGCGCGCGGGCCCGCCACCGCCGGGCGGCGCCAGGAGGGCGACGACGGGGTGCGCGGAGCACGGGGCATCTCGACCACCTTCCCCGCAGGGTCCGCCGCGACCGAGCGCTCGGCAAAGCCAGTGGCGATCACGGTGATGCGCACCTCGTCGCGCAGGCCCTCGTCGATGACGGCGCCGAAGATGATGTTGGCGTCCTCGTGAGCCGCCTCCTGGACGATCTTCGCGGCCTCCACCACCTCGTGGATGGACAGGTCCGGGCCGCCGGTGAAGTTGATGAGGATGCCGCGGGCCCCATCGATGGAGGTCTCGTCGAGCAGGGGGCTCGCCACGGCCTTCTGCGCAGCGTCCAGCGCGCGGTGCTCCCCCTTGCCGGTGCCGGCACCCATGAGCGCCATGCCCATGCCGGACATGATCGTCCGCACGTCTGCGAAGTCCAGGTTGATGAGCCCGGGCACGAGGATCAGGTCCGAGATGCCCTGCACGGCCTGGAGCAGCACCGTGTCGGCGACCTTGAACGCCTCGAGCAGCGGCGTGCCGCGGTCCACGACGGCCAGGAGCCGCTCGTTGGGAATGCTGATGAGCGTGTCCACAACGCTGCGCAGCTCGGCGAGCCCGACGTCCGCCTGCTGCGCCCGCTTTCGTCCCTCGAAGGAGAAGGGCTTCGTCACCACGGCCACGGTGAGGATCCCGAGATCCTTCGCGACGGCGGCCACCACGGGCGCCGAGCCCGTGCCGGTGCCGCCGCCGAGGCCCGCCGTGACGAAGACCATGTCGGCGCCCTGGAGGAGCTGCTTGATCTGCTCGCGGTCCTCCTGGGCGGCGTTTCGCCCCACCTCGGGGTCGGAGCCAGCGCCGAGCCCGCCGGTGAGCCGGGCGCCGAGCTGGATCTTCATGGGGGCCGGCGAGGCGCGCAGGGCCTGGGCGTCGGTGTTGGCGACGATGAACTCGACCCCGGTGAAGCGCGCGGCCATCATGCGGTTCACGGCATTGGACCCGCCGCCGCCGAGACCGACCACCTTGATCTTGGCCACCTCGCGCTCCTCGTCCAGCTCGAACCTCGGCCGCCGCCCCCGTCCCTGCTCCATGCGCGCCTCCATTATCTGGGATGGGCACCCGGGCTGGCGCCCGCCCATCCCCGCCGGTTGTTCACGCTCGCCCATTCATCCCCTTGGCGCCCGTCGCCGTCCAGCCGGCCATGGGCACCCGGGCTGGCGCCCGCCCATCCCCGCCGGTTGTTCACGCTCGCCCATTCATCCCCTTGGCGCCCGGCGCCCGTCCGCCCCCCCCTAGAACAGCCGGCCGAGCCAGGCGCGGACGCGCTCGCCCAGCGGCCCCTCGCCTCCGTCCAGCGGCGCGGCGCCCTTCCGACCCTGCGCGCTGTACAGCCCGAGCCCCACCGCCGTCGCGTAGATGGGGCTCTGCACCACGTCCGCGAGCCCCCCGACGCCAGCCGGCAGGCCCTGCCGCACGGGCAGGTCGAAGACCTGCTCGGCCAGTTCCGGCACGCCGTGCATGATCGAGGTCCCCCCCGTCACCACCACGCCGGCGGAGGCCACATCCTGCAGTCCCGCGCGCGCCAGGTCCCTCGCCACGAGCGTGAAGATCTCCTCCACCCGTGGCTGGACGATCTCCGAGAGGATCTGGCGCGAGAGATGGCGGGGCTTGCGCCCCCCCACGGAGGGCACCTCGATGGTCTCGTCCTCCCGGACCAGCGCCGTCAGGGCGCAGCCGTGGCGCTTCTTCAGCTCCTCCGCGTCGGCGGTGGGCGTGCGCAGCCCCACGGCGATGTCGTTGGAGATGTGATCCCCTCCGAGCGGGAGGATCCCCGTGTACCAGACGGCGCCGTCCCGGAACAGCGCCACGTCGGTGGTGCCCCCGCCCAGATCGATGAGCAGGATCCCCAGCTCCTTCTCCTCGGCCGAGACCACGGCCTCTGCGGAGGCCAGCGGTTCGAGCACGAGGTCCTGCACCTGCAGGCCTGCCCGGTTCACGCTCCGGATGACGTTCTGCACCGAGGTGACGGCGCCCGTGACGAGGTGTACCTCGACCTCGAGCCGTACCCCTGACATGCCCAGCGGCTCCTTGACGCCGTCCTGGTCGTCCACGACAAAGGTCTGCGGAAGGACGTGGATGACCTCGCGGTCCTGGGGAAGGTTGACGGCCTTGGCCGCATCCAGCGCGCGGTCGATGTCGGTCTGGCTGACTTCCCGGTGCTTGCCTGACACGGCCACGACACCCCGGCTGTTGAGCCCGCGGATGTGGCCCCCGGCCACCCCGGCCACCACGCCGGTGATCTCGATGCCCGCCATCTGCTCGGCCTCGGCCACCGCCTGCTTGATGGACTCCACGGTGGAGTCGATGTTGACCACCACGCCTTTGCGCAAGCCCCGGGAGGGGCTCACGCCGATGCCGACGATGTCGAGGCCCCCGGCGGGCGCCCACTCAGCGATCACGCAGCAGATCTTGGTCGTCCCCACGTCGAGTCCCGCGGTGATCTGCCTCCCCCTGGCTCTCGCCATGCGCCTCCTCACTTGACCGCGGGTCTCAGGACCACCTGGTCGCGGAAGCGCAGATCGATGGCGCTCACTGGCTGGCCCGAGGAGGCGACCTGCGCCAGCACGCTCAGGAGCCGCGCGATCCGGGCATCCCAGTCCTCGCCGCCGATCCGCACCTCGATCCCGTCCACGGTGTAGAGCACCGGGCCCTCGCTGCGGCTCACGTCGATCTCGGAGATCTGGCTGGTGAGGGGACTCCCGGAGCGCAGCAGCAGGCGGATCAGGGCGACGCCCGTCGCGAGCCGCCCCGAGGGCGCGCCCTGGGCCGCCGCGAGCTCCTCGGGCCCGAGCCCGCTGATCACGGGCAGCCCGACCGCCACGGCACGAGGCTCCTGGGCCATCGGCATCCCCTGCTCGTCGACCCAGTGGAGCTTGCCCGCGTGCACCAGCGTGAAGGGGCGGCGCTCGTCAACCACGATGGTGAGACGGTTCGGGAAGGCACGGATCACCTCGGCGCGGCGGACCTGGGGCAAGGTCTCCACGGCGAGGGCCGCGGCCCGCGGATCCACCCGAAACAGGTTCACGCCGGGGGCGAGCCCGGAGGCCGCGACGATCTCCGCACGGTCGAGACGGACATTGCCCTGCACCTCGATGCGGCCCACGGCGAAGCGGGGCGCGGTGAGGAGCCAGCCGGCCCCGAGGGCGCCGCTTCCCAGAATCGCGGCGCCGAGGGCCAGCACCAGCGCGGCGCGACCCAGCTGGCGCACGCGGCCGCCCGCCCGGAGGCGGGGGCGCCGCCGGCCCACGCGCTGGCGCGTGATCAGGGGGCTCGGGGTGGCCAGGTCTCCGAGCCCGTGCTCGGTCCCGCGCGGGGACAGGACGGACAGCCGTCCTGGCATCAGGCAGCCCCCCGCGTCCCGGCCTCGTTCATCCCTCTCCCACGATGCGAACCTCCGGCTCCAGGGTGATGCCGAACTGGTGCTGCACGCGCTCCCGCGTCGTCTCCATCAGCGCGAGGATGTCGGCTGCCGTGGCGCCGCCGCGGTTCACGATGAAGTTGGCGTGCTTGGCCGAGATCTCGGCGCCGTTGAGGCGCTTGCCCTTGAGCCCCACCTTCTCTACTAGCCGCCCGGCCGCCTCCCCCGGCGGGTTCTTCCAGACACAGCCAGCCGAGGCCAGCGCCAGGGGCTGCGTGGCCTTCTTCTGCTTGAGGCGCTGCTTGATCTCCTTCTGGATCTCCGCGTGCGGCCGCCGGTGCAGCCGCAGGCGCGCCCCGATGAGCACGGCCCCGGGGGGCGCGGCGAACATGCGGTAGCCGAAGGCGCCGGGCCCCGGCTTGAACTCGCCGAGCGCCCCGTCGGGGTGCAGGAAGTACACCGCCGAGACGAAATCACCGATCCACCCGTCGGGGGTGCCCGCGTTCATGGCCACGGCGCCGCCGATGGTGGCGGGGATCCCGACCAGGCACTCGAGGCCGCCAAGGTTGAGGGCCGCCGCCTCGCGGATGAGCCCGGACAGGCTCACGCTGGCGCCCGCCGCGGCCTCCTCCCCGTGGAACTCGGCGCGCCCCAGGCAGCCTTCGAGCTTGAGGACCACCCCGCGGATGCCGCGATCCCGGACCAGGAGGTTGTTGCCCCCGCCGATCACCTCCACGGCGAGCAACTCCTTGTCGGCGAAGGCCAGCGCCAGCCGGATGTCGTCCACGTCCTGGGGGACGATGAAGAAGTCGGCGGGCCCTCCGATGCGCAGGGACGTGTGGAAGCTGAGAGGCTCCTTGAACCGCACCTCGCCGCGGATCTCTCCAAGCATGCCCTACCTCCTGTTCGACGGGTCGCGAGCGTCGCCCAGGCGCGCCAGGAACTCGGCGCCCAGCTGGCCCACGTCACCGGCCCCGAGGGTGAGGACGAGGTCCCCGGGCCGGGTGGATTCGCAGAGATAGTCGAGGATGCCGTGCCGGTCACCGTCCAGGTAGAGGACCTCGCGATGGCCGTGGGCGGCGATGCCGTCGGCCAGATCACGCGCATGCACGCCCGGGATCGGCGCCTCGCCGGCGGGATAGATATCCATCACCAGGAGCACGTCGGACTGGTAGAAGGCCGTCAGGAACTCCTGGCGGAGGTGGTGCGTGCGGCTGTAGCGGTGCGGCTGGAACACCGTGATGACGCGCCGGTCGAAGCCGGCCTTGGCGGCAGCCAGGGTCGCCCGGATCTCGGCGGGGTGGTGGCCGTAGTCGTCCACCACCAGGACGCCTTGCGCCTCCCCCCGGACCTGGAAGCGGCGCTGGACGCCGGAGAAGCCCCCCAGCGCCCGCTGGATGCACGCGAACGGCACCTCGAGGTCGAGCCCAACGGCCACGGCGGCCAGGGCGTTGAGGACATTGTGGCGCCCGGGCACCTGGAGCGAGGCCGGCCCGAGCACCCGGCCGCGGTGAACCACCTCGAACTGAGCGTTGACTCCCGAGAACTGGAGCCGCCGCGCCGTGAGGTCGGCGCCCGACTCGAGCCCGTAGGTCACCACGCGCTTCTCGACGGTCGGGATCATCTGCTGGATGTTCGGCTGGTCGAGGCAGAGTACCGCCGCGCCGTAGAACGGCACCTTGTTGACGAAGTCCAGGAACGCGGCCCGGATCGCGTCGAGATCGGCGTAGTGGTCCAGGTGCTCGGCGTCCACCGTGGTGACCACGGCGATGGTGGGCGACAGCTTGAGGAAGGAGCCGTCGGACTCGTCGGCCTCGGCCACCAGGAACTCGCCCTGGCCGAGCCTGGCATTGGCGCCGAGCCCGTGCACGCGCCCGCCCACCACCACCGTGGGATCGAAGCCGCCCGCCCCGAGCACGGCCGCCACCATCGAGGTGGTCGTCGTCTTGCCGTGGGTGCCCGCGATGGCGATGCCGTACTTGAGCCGCATCAGCTCCGCCAGCATCTCGGCACGCGGGATCACCGGGATGCCGCGCTGCCGCGCGACCTGGACCTCGACGTTGTCGCGTGCCACGGCGGAGGAGTACACGACGACATGGGCGCCCTCCACGTGGACGGGCTGGTGGCCGGTGAACACCTTGGCGCCCAGGCGCTCCAGCCGCTCGATGGCCTCGCCGCGCCTCATGTCGGAGCCCGTGACGCGGTAGCCGAGAGTGAGCAGCACCTCCGCGATGCCGCTCATCCCGACGCCACCGATGCCGACGAAGTGGATCTGCTGATACTTCTTAAACATGGCTCGTCATCCGGCGCTCGCGTGCTGGGAGATGTTGAGCAGCACGCCGGCCGAGAACATGGTCATGAGCAAGGCCGATCCTCCGAAGGAGATGAAGGGCAACGGCAGCCCCTTGGTGGGGAGCGCCCCCATCACGACGCCCAGGTTCACCAGCGTCTGCGTGGCCACCAGCAGGGTGAGGCCGAGCGCCAGGTAGCTGCCGAAGGCGTCCGGCGCCCGGAGCCCCACCCGGAGCCCGCGCCAGATCACCACGGCGAACAGCAGGATCACGCCGAGCCCCCCCACGAGCCCCAGCTCCTCGCCGATGATGGCGAAGATGAAGTCGGTGTAGGGTTCCGGGAGGTAGAAGAGCTTCTGCTTCGACTCGCCGAGGCCGCGCCCGAGCCAGCCGCCGGAGCCCAGCGCCAGGAAGGACTGGATGATCTGGAAGCCGCTGCCCTGCGGATCATCCCAGGGGCGCACGAAAGCCACCATGCGCCGCCAGCGGTAGGGCGTCATGGTCACGAGCACCGCCACCACGGGGAGCGCTGCCATCACCACCACCGCCAGGTGGGAGGCACGCGCACCGGCCAGATAGGCCAGCGCCATGGCCAGGACGACGAGGGTGAGGCTGTTGCCGAGATCGGGCTGCAAGATCGTGAGCCCGGCCATGGCCCCCGCCACGAGCAGCGGCGGCAGGAGTCCCCGGCCGAAGCTCCGCACGGCCCCCGGGCGCCGGGTGAGGAAGGCCGCCAGGTAGAGCACGAGCGAGAGCTTGGCGAGCTCCACCGGCTGGAACGACAGCGGGCCCACGCGGAACCAGCGCCGCGTGCCATTGATGGACTGGCCGAAGGGCGGGACCAGCACCAGCACGAGGAGGACGAAGGACAGTGCCAGCAGCGGCACCACCAGCCGCGCGAGCGTCCGGTAATCGAGGCGCATCGCAGCCCAGAGGCAGCCGGCCCCCAGCAGCGCCCAGAAGAGCTGCTTCCGCAGGAAGAAGAGCGGATCGCCGAAGCGGTCGGCGGCGATGATGGCGCTGGCCGAGTAGACCATCACCACTCCGAAGAGGACCAGGGTCAGCACCACGCCGAAGAGCCAGGGGTCGGGGCTGAGCTTGCGGGGCATCAGCGCACCCCTCCCTGGTCGAGAGCCCGCACCGCGGCCTTGAAGACCTCGCCCCGGTGCTCGAAGTTCTGGAACATGTCCCAGGACGCGCATGCCGGGGAGAGGAGCACCACGTCCCCCGGCCGGGCGGCGGCCGCGGCGGCGGTGACGGCCGCCTCCAGGGAGGGGGCGTCCTCGATGACGATGCCGAGGCCGGCCAGGGCTCCGCGGACCCGGTCACGATCCTCCCCGAGCAGCACGGCGTGCCGGACCCGGCCGCGGGCGGCCGCAGCAAGCGGCGCGAAGTCCTGCCCCTTGCCCTTGCCGCCCGCGATGAGGACGACGGGCTCGGTGAAGCTCCCGAGGGCGGTGACGGTCGAGGCGACATTCGTCCCCTTGGAGTCGTTGTAGTAGGTCACCCCGCGGACGTCGAGGACGCGCTCGATCCGGTGCGGGACACCGCGGAAGGAGGCAATGCCCGTCCGGATCGCGCCGGGGTCCATGCCCGTCCACAGGGCGCAGGCCGCCGCCGCCAGCACGTTCTCCACGTTGTGCTGGCCGCGCAGCCGGATCTCCGACACGGGGCAGAGGGACTCCGGGCGGCCGTTGAGCCGGGCGACGACCCGATCGTCCTGGACGAACACCCCGTGAGCGAGCACTCGCCGGCGGCTGAACCATATCACGCGCGCCGCGGTCCGGGCGGCCAGGGCCGCCGTCGGCGCATCGTCGGCGTTGAGGACGGTGCAGTCGGCTTCCGTCTGCTGCGCGAAGACGCGGGCCTTGGCCTCGACGTAGCGCTCGAAGGTGCCGTGACGGTCCAGGTGGTCGGGAGTCAGGTTCAGCACCGCGGCCACCCGCGGCCGGAAGCGCCGGGTGGCCTCAAGCTGGAAGCTCGAGACCTCGGCCACCACGAGGCCGTCAGACCTCCAGTCGAGCGCCTGCGCCGACAGCGGGGTGCCGATGTTGCCCCCAACCAGCACCGGGCGCGGCTGGCTCCGGAGGATCTCGCCCGTGAGCGCGGTCGTGGTGGTCTTGCCGTTGGTCCCGGTGATGGCGATGACGTCCGACTCCATGACCCGCCACGCCAGCTCGAGCTCGCCGATCACCTCCACGCCCCGCGCGCGGACGGCGGCGAGCGCGGCCAGGTCGAAAGGCACGCCCGGGCTCACCACGACGAGGTCCGCCCCGCTGAAGGCGGCCGCCGGATGTCCACCCGCCCAGATGGCGTGTCCCTCGCGGGCGAGCGCCCGCGCCTCGACGGGCCAGGCGGCGAGCGGCGCCGCGTCGGAGGCGAGCACACGCCCGCCGAGGCGCGCCACGAGCCGGGCGGCGGCCACACCACTCCGGGCCAGGCCGACGACGGCCACAGTCTTGCCGTTGAGCCACTGCCGGTAGGCGACGCCGCGCATCAGACCGTCCCCACCATGTTCAACGTCACCATGTTCAACATGCCGTTCGGCATGTTGAGCGTGGGCGAGAGGGTCACGGCGCCCCGTGGCGTCGCGGCGGGCCGTCTCGTCGCGGCTGTGGGTCTCGTCGCGGCTTCCCGTGAGGTCGCGGCTGTCGGTCCGGTCGCGGCTCTCGGGCGTGACGGGGGTGTCGGTCCTGAGCATCTCATCGCCTCATCGGAGCTTGAGCGTGGTGAGCGCCAGGAGCGCCAGCATGAACGACACGATCCAGAAGCGGACGATGATCTTCGGCTCCGCCCAGCCGCAGAGCTCGTAGTGGTGGTGGAGCGGCGCCATGCGGAACACGCGGCGGCCGGTGAGCCTGAACGACACCACCTGGATGATCACCGATCCCGCCTCCACCACGTAGATGCCCCCGATGAGGGGCAGCAGCAGCTCGGCCTTGGTGAGCACCGCCAGCGTGCCGATGGCCCCGCCGAGCGCCAGCGATCCCACGTCCCCCATGAAGACCTGCGCCGGGTAGGAGTTGAACCAGAGGAAGCCCAGCGCCGCCCCCACCAGCGCGCCGCAGACGATCGTCAGCTCGCCGGTGCCCTTGACGTTCAGGATGCGCAGGTACTCCGCGGCGCGGAAGTTGCCGGTCAAGTACGCGATGACCGCGAAGGCGCCGCCGGCCATCACGATGGGCCCGATGGCGAGCCCGTCGAGGCCGTCGGTGAGGTTCACGGCGTTGGACGCCCCCACGATCACCAGCAGCGCGAAGGGGATCCAGAGCCACCCGAGCGTCAGCAGCCACCCCTTGAAGAAGGGGATCGCGAGCCCGGTGGTGAACCCGTCCACCGGCCAGACGAAGAGCGAGGCCATGAGGAGCCCCACGAGCAGAATCTGGGCGCCGAACTTCTGGCGCGCCGAGATACCCTTCCGCGTGCGGAGCTTCCGCCAGTCGTCCAGGAACCCGATGGCCCCGAGGCCCGCCGTGGCCGTCACGACCGTCCACACGTAGCGGTTCCTGAGATTGGCCCAGAGCAGCGTGGACCCGAGGATCGCCGCCAGGATGACGAGCCCCCCCATGGTCGGCGTCCCCGCCTTCGCCCGATGCCGCTCCGGCGTGTCCTCGCGGATCGTCTCGCCGCCGTGCTGCATCGCGCGGAGCCGCCCGATCAGCCACGGCCCCAGCGCGAAGGAGATGACGAGGGCGGTCACCGTCGCCATCGCCGTCCGGAACGTGATGTACCGGAAGACGTTGAAGACGATGTGGTCCCGGGCCAGCGGGACGAGGAGATGGTAGAGCATCAGGCATCGTCTCCTCCGAACCGGGCCAGGAGGGCGTCCACCACCCGCTCCATGCGCATGCCGCGGGAGCCCTTCACGAGGACCGCGTCGCCCGGGGCGAGCCGCTTGAGCAGGAACGCCACCGTGTCCTCGAAGGTGCCGGCGTGGTGAACCTCTGCCAGTCCCGCCTCCCGCGCGCCCTGCACCGCGAAGCGCGCCAGGCGGCCGACCCCGAGGAACTCGGCCGCGCCGGAGGCGGCCACCGCGCGCCCCACGTCGCGGTGCGCCTCCTCACCGATGTCACCGAGTTCCAGCATGTCGCCGAGCACCACGATCAGGCGCTGCGCCTCGCGCGCGGCGGCGAGCGTCTGAAGCGCCGCGCGTACGGAGGCGGGGTTGGCATTGTAGGTGTCGTCGAGGATTTTGAGCGCCCCGGCGCTCCGCCAGACGCAGCGCCCCTTGGCGGGGCACGCCGCCTCGAGTCCACCCGCGATCCCGGCCAGCGGCAGGCCCAGCGCGAGCCCGACGCCCGCGGCCACCAGGGCATTGGTGACGTTGTGGCGGCCTGCGAAGGCCAGCCGGGCCGTCCGGCGCGCGCCGCGGATCTCGAGGGTGACCGCCAGCCCCCCCTCCGTCTCCGCCGGAATGCCGACGGCGCGCACGTCGGCGGGCTCCTTCGCGCTCACGCTCAGCACTCGCGCGCGGCTCACCGCGCGCATGGCCCACACGCGCGGGTCGTCGGCGTTGAGCACCACCGCACCCTCGGGCGGGATGGCGGCGACCAGCGCCTCCTTCTCGGCCTGCACGCCGTCCAGCGACCCGAGGAACTCCGTGTGGGCGCTCGACACGGTCGTCACCGCGCCCACCGTCGGACGGCTGATCTCGGCCAGGGCGGCGATCTCCCCAGGACGGTTGGACCCCAGCTCGAGCGCCACCGCCCGGTGCTGGGGATCCAGCTGGAGCAGCGTCAGGGGCAGCCCCCACTGGTTGTTGAAGGAGAACTGGGGCTTGAGCACGGGGCCGAGGGTCTCGAGCACCGCCGCCACCATCTCCTTCGTGGTGGTCTTGCCGTTGGAGCCGGTCACCGCGGCGACGGGGATGGTGAAGCGGGCGCGGTGGTAGGCCGCCAGCCGCCCCAGGGCGCGCGTCGTCTCGTCCACCAGCACGACCGGGACGCCGGGGGGCAGGTCATCGGGCAGCGAGTGCACAACGAGGCACGCGGCACCACGGGCCGCGGCGTCCCGGACGAAGGCATGCCCGTCCTGCTGCCAGCCCCGGATGGCGAAGAACACCTCGCCGACGCGCAGGCTCCGGCTGTCGATGGAGATGCCGGTGGCGCGCAGGCCGAGGTCGCCGCCCACCAGCGCCCCCTGGGTCCCGCGCACCACGTCTTCCACGCTGAACATCGACACACGTTTCCTTATGATGTCCGCTCCGCCAGCACCGCCCGGGCCACGGCTCGGTCGTCGAGAGGAAGCACCTGGGAACCGATGATCTGGTAGGTCTCGTGACCCTTGCCCGCGAGCACGACGACGTCGCCGGCCTGGGCCCACCCGAGCGCGTCGCGGATGGCCGTCTTCCTGTCCGGAATCGTAACATGCCGGGCAGCGCCCGGGCCGGCCCCCACGATGCCCGTCGCGATCTCCGCGATGATCGCCTCCGGCTCCTCGCTCCGGGGGTTGTCGGAGGTGACCCACACCCGGTCTGAGAGCCGCGCGGCGATGCCACCCATGACGGGACGCTTGCCGCGGTCGCGGTCGCCCCCGCATCCGAAGACCACCCCCAGCCGCCCCGCGGCACCCACGAGCTTGCGGGCCGTGGCGAGGACCCGCTCCAGCGCGTCCGGGGTGTGGGCGTAGTCCACGATCACGAGAAAGGGCTGCCCCGCCTCCACCCGCTCGAAGCGTCCCGGGACGCTCGCGACCCCGGAGAGGGCCCGGCCCGCCAGATCCGGCGGGATGCCCAGGGCCGAACCCACGGCGACCGCGCCCAGGAGGTTCATCACGTTGTGCTCGCCCACCAGCGGCGAGGTCAGCGCCACCGGGCCGCCGGGCGTCTCTGCCCGCATGTCGATGCCATCCTCGCCCGAGGTGACCTGGAGCGGATGCACCGTCGCCGTCGGGCTCATGCCGAAGGTCAGCGTGGGCAGATCGAGCCCCGCCACCATGGCGAGACCCGCCGGGTCGTCGGCATTGATCACGGCCGTGCGCCGGGGCTTGACCCCGGCGGCCAGGAGCCCGAAGAGCCGGGCCTTGGCGCGGCGGTACTCCGCGAGCGTGCCGTGGAAGTCCAGGTGGTCCTGGGTGAGGTTGGTGAAGACCGCCACGTCGAACTGGGTCCCGTCGGTGCGGGAGAGCGACAGCGCGTGGGAGGAGACCTCCATGGCCACTGCCGTCACGCCCGCCTGCCGCATCCGCGCGAGGAGCGACTGCAGCTCCACCGACTCGGGCGTCGTCTGCCCGGCCGTCATGGCCTCTTCCCCGATGCGGTACTCGATGGTGCCGATGAGCCCGGTCCGGTGCCCCCCGGCCCGGAGGAGGGCCTCCACGAGGAAGGAGGTCGTCGTCTTGCCATTGGTCCCGGTGATGCCGACCACGGTGAGCGCCCGCGACGGATGGCCGTAATAGGCGTCAGCGAGCCGGGCCAGCGCCTCGCGGGCGGAGGGGACGACGATGTGCGCGGCCGGGCTGCCGGCCAGCGAGCCGGGCCCCTCGAGCACCACGGCCGAGGCGCCACGCGCCAGCGCATCGGCCACATAGCGCCGCCCGTCCTGCTTGAGCCCGGGCACCGCCACGAACAGGTCGCCCGGGGCCACCCGGCGGGAGTCGTAGGCGACGCCGCTCACAGTCGCCGGCAGGGCCCCGTGCACCGTCTTCACGGGCAGGGCCTCGAGAAGCGTGGACGTGGCCACGGCGGCTCCCCTCATCGCCCCGCTGCGGGGGAGGCCAGGGTGAGGCGGCACGGCACGCCTTCCGGGAGCGGAGCGCCCGGTGGCGGGGACTGGGCGATCACGATGCCGCGGCCGGCGATCTCGACGGCGACTCCGGTCGGGGCCAGCTCCTCCATGGCCTGACGGAGAGACAACCCCAGGAGGGACGGCATGGTGCTGGGCCCCTCCGCGTCCGGCACGAAGGCCGCGGGTCGGGCCCGGGCCTGGATCGGGCCGGCTGTGCCGAGCACAGTCGCGACAGGACCAGCCGCGGCTCCGCCCTCACTCCGGACGATCTGGATAGGAGGAGAGTCGCGCGGCTGGACCTGGAGGTGGCGCAGCGCCTCGCGGCCGATGGCGGCGAAGATGGGCGCCGCGGCCTCGCTTCCCCACTTCTCATTCCTGGGCTCGTCGAGCATCACGAGGAGGGCCAGCCTCGGGTCAGTGGCCGGGACGAACCCCACGAAGGACAGCACGCCGGGGGCGCGCGAGTAGCGCCGCGTGGCAGGATCGAGCTTCTGGGCGGTGCCCGTCTTGCCCGCGACGTCGAAGCCGGCGATGGCCGCATTGTGCCCGGTCCCCTCGCTGACCACCCGCGTCATGATCCCTGTCAGCACCCTCGCGGTGTCGGGCGCGATGGCCTGGCGGATCACTTGCGGCTCGAATCCCCGAGCTTCCCGTCCCTGCGCGTCGAGCACGGCCCGCACGATCTGCGGCTGCATGAGGCGGCCGTCATTGGCCACGGCCGCGAAGGAGGCGACCAGCTGCAGCGCCGTCACCGAGATCTCCTGGCCGATGGACATGGTGGCCAGCGACAGCCCCGACCAGCGCGCCGGCGGGCGGAGCTGGCCCCGGCTCTCGCCCGGCAGCCCCACCCCGGTCGGCGCACCGAAGCCGAAGCCCGTGATGTGCTTGTAGTAGCGCTCCTTGCCGAGCTGGAGTCCCACCTTGATGGAGCCCACGTTGGAGGAGTTCTGGAGCACCTCCGCGAAGGTGAGCCACCCGTACTTCTTCCAGTCGTGGATCGTCGCGCTGGCCACCCTGATCGCCCCGTTCTCGCCATAGATGCGGTCGCCGGGCCGGGCCACGCCCTCCTCGAGGGCGGCGGCGGCCAGGATCACCTTGAACGTGGAGCCCGGCTCGAAAGGGTCTGTGATGGCGCGGTTCCGGCGCTCGTGATCGGTGGCCGACGCGAAGCTGTTGGGGTTGAAGGTGGGGCGGATCGCCACGGCGAGGATCTCGCCCGTCCGGGGGTCCATGGCGAGGGCCATGGCCGCCTTGGAGCGTGTGCGGCGCCAGGCGGCGTCGATCTCCTTCTCGGCGATGTACTGCAGCGTCGCGTCGAGGGTGAGGACGACACCCTGCCCGGGGCGTGCGGGCTTGAGGACGCGCGGGGCCCCCGAGACCTCCCGCCCGAGGGCGTCGCGCTCCGCGAGCGCCTTGCCGTCCTGTCCCGCCAGCCGGCTGTCCCAGGCCTGCTCGATCCCGCCCAGCCCCTTCCCCTCGCCGCCCTCGAAGCCGACCACGTGGGCGGCCAGCTCGCGGTTCGGGTAGAGCCGGAGGCTCTCCTCGACGAAGCCCAGCGCGGGCTCCCGGAGGTCGCGCACGGCCTGCGCCACGGCGGGTGGCAGCCGGCGCTTGACGTAGACGACGCGCTTCGATGACTCGAGACGCCGGGCGATGTCCCCGGCCGGCTCGTCCAGGATCGGCGCCAGCCGGCGGGCGAGACGCCCGGCGTCGTCCACACGCCCCGGCAACGCCAGGAGGGTCTCGGCCGCCGAGGAGACAGCGAGCACCTGCCCGTTGCGGTCCAGGATGGGGCCGCGCTTCGCCTTGAGGGGGATGGCCTTGGCGTGCTGGCTGTCGGCGAGCCGGACATACTCCGCGTGCCTGACGACCTGGAGATGGACCAGCCGGCCGGCGAGCCCGAGGAAGGCGCAGGCGAGACAGCCTGCGACGATCAGCGTCCGGATCCTCAGGGAATCCGTCCGGCGCGGGTTCATGGCGGGTCCACGGCCTCGGGCGGCGTCACGCTAGGGGGCGGGCGCCCCGGCGAGGCTCGCCGGCTGGGCCGACGCCGTGCGCGGCGGAGTGGCGGGGGGCATGCCGCTGCCGGCGGGGATGAACTCGCGCGCGAGCCGGACCTGGTCTCGCCCCGGCGGCACCATCCCGAGCTCCATACGGGCCCGCTCCTCGATGCGCGCCAGGGACCCGAGCGTCGCGAGCTCCACGCGGAGCCGACGGTTCAGCTCGTCGGCCGCGGCGTGCCTCCCGCGCAGGGCCTCGAGGCGATACGACAGGCGCACGTGATGGACCCTGAGCCCCACGATGCCGAGCACCATCGCCATCAGGACGCTGGCGCAGAGCACGCCCACCCCCATGGCCCGGAGCCGGCGCCGGTCACGCTCGCGGTGGAACCGCGCCGCCTGCTGGGAGGCCGGGTCCAGCCTCCCCGTCCAGTGCCTCCGGACCTCTGCTCCCCCTCGCTCGTCGATTCTCATGCTGCCTCCAGACGCTCGAGCACGCGGAGCTTGGCGCTCCGCGCGCGCGGGTTGTCTCTGACCTCGTCCGGTCCGGGCGTGATCGGGGACGGCTCGAGCTCGGCGAAGCCTCCCCGCGTGAGACTCCGGAAGTGGCGCTTCACGACACGGTCCTCGCCGGAGTGGAAGGAGATGACGCCGAGCCGGCCCCCCGGGGCCAGCAGCGCGGCCGCCTGGGGCAGGGCCTCGGCCAGCGCCGCAATCTCGTCGTTGACGGCCATGCGGAGGGCCTGGAAGGTGCGCGTGGCCACGTGGGTGCGGTGGGACCAGGCGGCGCGCGGCACGCCCCGCTTCACCACGGCCACGAGATCGGCCGTCGTGCGCAGCGGCGCCCGCTCCCGCGCCTCGACGATGCGCCGGGCGATGCGCCGGGCGTGGGGCTCGTCGCCGTACTCGAAGAGGATGCGCGCCAGCTCCTGCTGCGGGAGCGAGCCGAGCAGGTCGGCGGCGGTGGCCCCCCGGGTGGGATCGAAGCGCATGTCCAGCAGCTCGTCGCCCTGGAAGGAGAAGCCGCGCGCCGACACGTCGAGCTGGGAGGACGACAGCCCGAGATCCAGCAGGATGGCGGCGGCCTCGCTCACACCCGCATCCGCGGCATGCCGGCTCAGGTGGCGGAAGCTGCCGTGGGTGAGCACCACGCGGTCGCCGAAGCGCTGGAGCCGCCGCCGGGCGCACGCGAGCGCCTCCGGGTCCCGGTCGAGCCCGAGGAGCCGCGCCGCGGGACGCGCGCTCTCCAGCAGCCGCTCAGCGTGTCCACCCATGCCGACCGTCCCGTCCACGACCCAGCCCCCGCGACGGGGGCGCAAGAGGAACGTCACCTCGTCCACCAGCACCGGGAGGTGCGCCATCGCCTCCCGTTGCATGCCGCCTCAGACCCCCTTGCCTGCCAGCCTCTCGAACACATCGTCGAGCGGTCCACCATGCTCGCGCTCGAAGTGCGCCCAGCGCTCCGCGTCCCAGACCTCGAACTTCTCCATCAGCCCGATGATGAGCACGTCCCTCACGAGCCCCAGGCGCTCGCGGTAGTCGGCAGGGATCTGAATGCGGCCCTGCGGATCGAGCGTGACGTCCTGCGCCAGCGAGATGTACGCGTACTGGATCTTGCGCCGATCGGGATCAAATCTCGGCAGCGCGTTCACGCGCTCCTCGAGGGCGTGCCAGAGCTTGAGGGGATGCACCTCGAGCGCATCGCCGCGGGGAACGATGACCATCTTGTCGCCGTGGTCGTCCGACAGGGCTTCTCGGAACTTCGCCGGAATACTGAGCCGGCCCTTCGGATCGACCGTGTGCTTGAAATGCCCTCGAAACACCGCCCCCCCCGAGCGAGAAGTCCCCTGTGCCTGAGGTGTTTTCCTCCACTTCGTGGGAATTCATCCCACTTGGAGGGCCATGCTAGTCGCTGGTGGAGGGGCTGTCAAGCGAAAAGATGGAATTTTCTAGAGAAATCCTACAGATGGAGAAGGCCACAGGTCGTGGCGGCTGCGCCGGGGACCACCGTGGATTGGGTGGCCCCCACGCGCGGTGACACGCCCCCCCGGCGAAGCCCCCCGGGGGCCCCCGGTATACCCCCGGGGGCTATGGGGCGGGGCGCGCTACCTCGCCGGTGTGTAGTGGCTCATGGCCTCGGGCATCCAGGCCTCGATCTGCCTGATGCGGGTGGCTTCGGAGGGATGGGTCGAGAGGAACTCCGGGGGGCGTCCGCGGCCCTTGGAGGCCTCGGCCATCCGGACCCAGAGATCGCGAGCCGCGTGCGGATCGTAGCCGGCCTTGGCCATGTAGATGAGGCCGAGGTGGTCGGCCTCGGACTCCTGCGCGCGCCCCCACGGCATGAGGAGCCCCACCGAGGCGCCGGCGCCGAGGAGCGCGCCCACCGCCTGCACGGTCTTGGGATCGCGGCTCGACAGGGCGGCCATGGTGCCGGCCAGCCCCACCTGGACCACGAGCTGCTGGCTCACGCGCTCGCCGCCGTGACGCGCGATCACGTGGGACACCTCGTGGCCGATCACCGCGGCGAGCCCCGCCTCGTCGCGAGTGATGGGGAGGATGCCGGTGTAGACGGCGATCTTGCCACCCGGCAGCGCGAAGGCATTGGCCTGCTTGTCCTCGATGACCCTGTACTCCCACGGGTAGCTCCGCCCCGTGGCCGCGGCGATGCGGCTGCCCACGCGGGTGACCATCTCGTTGAGCGCCGGGTCGGGGGAGAGGCGGGACTTCTTGAGGATGTCCTGGTAGGACTGCACCCCCATCCGCATCTCCTCGGATTCCGGCAGGATCTGCAGCTGCGAGCGCCCCGTGATGGGCACGGTCTGGCAGGCCACGACGATGCCGACGACCAGCAGGAGGCACGCCCAGGCTGGATAGTGCTTGAAGTCAGGCATGGCCAGATCTTACCAGATGCGAGCGTCAGCCACAGGGCGCCGCCGCGGCGGGGCTTCACCGACGCCGGCGGCACGGGCCGTGGCTCACCCCCGCAGGTTGCGCAGCGCGACCTCGGTCTCCATGAGCGATCCGGGGCCGGCGCGCCCCACGTCGAGACGGATACGGATCCCGGCGGCCCGGGACGGATCGGTGGTCTCCACCCCCGCCCGGTCGAAGTAGGTGAGCACGAGGCTCCGCACGCCCTCGATGATCGGCTGCGCCCCGGCTCCGGCCTCCCGGCGGAGCACGCTCCCGCGCAACAGATAGGTCACGCGCTCGCGCGTGGAATCAACGACTCCGTTGGCGTTGAGGTCCCGCTGGAAGGCGACCCGCGTGGGCTCGGCGACGACCACGGCGGCCAGTCCCGCCCCGGCCGGGTCATAGCCGGCCTCCCGCAGCTCCTTGGCCATGCGCTCGAGCGCGATCCGCGCCGACTGCTGGGCCTCGATGCGCGCGGCACCGAGACGGTAACTCTCCTGCCCCGCCACGAGCACGGTGACGGCGGCGGCCATCAGAAGCCCCAGCACGGCGAGGCTCGCGAGCAGTTCCGCGAGCGAGAAGCCGGCCTCCGCGCGCCACGCCTCCATGGCGCGCAGCGTGGGTCAGGCAGCGGGCGCCGTCAATGTCCACTCTCCGGGACGCCGCGAAAGCGATACGCCCCGGTAGCGGGTCGGCCCGTCGCCCCCTGGACGGCCGGCGTGTCAGTCGAGGATCGGCGTGGGCGGATCCGTCGAGTAGTCGTAGAACCCGCGGCCCGTCTTCCGCCCGAGGTCCCCGCGCTTGACGCGCCTCTCCAGCTCGCGCGGCGGCCGGTCCTTCTCGTTCCCGGTCCTGCTGAAGACCTCGAGGCGGGCGTTGTAGCCGATGGCGAGCCCCGAGAGGTCGCCGAGCTTGAAGGGCCTCTTCAGGTCGAGCCGCTCGACGATGGCCTCGATGACGAAGTCGGTGTCGCGGGCGGCGCGCTCGAGATCGGGTTCGAGCCTCACTCGCGTCAGGGCCGCCTCCATCTGCTCCTTCGTCATCTGCCCCTTCCCGACCCGCCGCTCGAGCTGCTTGCGGTTGCCCGCCATGCCCTTCTCGCACAGCGCCGGACTGAGATCGTGGAGCGTGATGTGGAGCGCCGACTGCATGGCGATCTGGGCGCCCACTGCCCCGCGCCCACCAACAGCTGGGGTCAGGTCTTGCAATCCGACACGGACGCGTGGCCCCGGGCCCGCCGCTCCTGGGCTCCCGGCGGAACACGATGACCGGTGCCCTGACCCCTACCACAATGCAAGACGGCGCCCCTACCGATGTTGGAATGCAAGACCTGACCCCTCCAGGGGCGGCTTGGCGGCAGCCCAGGGGTGAGCCTGCTCGAAGGCCGCCGCGGCGCGGAGCACGAGGGCATCGTCGAAGCGGCGCCCCACGATCTGCAGGCCGATGGGGAGGCCGTCCGAGGTGAAGCCGCACGGCGCCGAGGCGCCGGGGTTGCCGGTCATGTTGAAGGGGAAGGTGAACGGGATCCAGTCGTAACGCTCGATGGCCGTCCCCGCGATCTCGGTGGGGTTGTCCACGCCGACCTTGAACGGGCGCGTGGCGATGGTCGGCGTCAGCAGGAGATCGTACTTCTCGAAGAGACGCCGCGCGTGCTCGTTCCAGGCGAGCCGGTCGAACCAGGCCTGCACGTACTTCGTGGGCCCCCAGGTGAGCGCCTCGGCGACGACCTCTGCCAGCCCGGCGTCGATGTCGGCGCGGCGCTCGGCCATGTACGGCGCCAGGCGGGTGGCGATGCCGCCGCAGAAGATGGCCTCCCAGCAGTCCTTGGGCGTCGGCCAGCCGGGGTTCACCGACTCCACGCGGCAGCCGAAGTCGCGGAAGCGTCGAGCGGCCTTCTCGCACGCGGCCAGCACCTCGGGGTCCACCACCTTGGCGAAGCCGAGGTCCGCGGACCACGCCACCCGGAGCCCCTTGAGCGAGCCCCGGAGCGCCTTGACGTAGTCCGTGCCGTCGGCCGGCAGCGAGTACTGGTCCCGCTCGTCCGGGCCGGCGCAGACATTCAGCATCAGCGCCGCATCCGTCACGGTGCGCGTCATGGGTCCGATGTGCGACAGGCTCCACGCGGCGCTCGGGGGGTAGACCGGGATGCGGCCGAACGAGGGCTTGAGCCCGAAGATGCCGGTGCAGGAGGCAGGGATGCGGATGGAGCCCCCGCCGTCGGTGCCGATGGCCAGCGGGCCGAGGCCGGCCGCCACCGCCGCGCTGGCCCCGCCGCTGGAGCCGCCGGGGGTGCGGTCGGTGTTCCACGGATTTCGCGTGATCCCGAAGAGGAGGTTGTGGGTGGCGCCAATCCAGCCGAAGGTGGGCGTGTTCGTCTTGCCGAGCTGGATGGCCCCCGCAGCTCTCAGCCGCTCCACCATCGGGGCGTCCTCGGCGGGTACGTTGTCGGCATAGAGCCGGGTGCCGAACGTGGTGCGGATGCCCTTGGTGATGACCAGGTCCTTGGTGGAGAAGGGCACGCCATGTAGCGCCCCGACCTTCGCACCTCTCCGCATGAGCGCGCGCTCCGCCGCGCGGGCGTCTTTGATGGCCTGCTCGGCGGTGAGGGTGACGAAGGCGTTGAGCCGGGGGTTGAGGCGCTCGATGCGCGCCAGCACCGCGCGCATCACCTCCAGCGGCGACAGTTTCCGGCGCCTGATCGCGGCCGCCATCTCGGCGCCGGGCATCCAGCAGAGGTCGTCCGAGGCCATGTGGGTCTCCTTCATCTGGGATGGGCACCCGGGCTGGCGCCCGCCCATCCCCGCCGGTCGTTCACGCCCCTCGACTCCCCTCCCCCGATCTCCGGCACCGTCACCGCTGGTCGTCCCGGCGAGCGCTGCGCTCAGGCGCCCCTCAGACGCGGGTCGAGGGTGTCCCTGAGCGCATCCCCGAGCAGATTGGAGCCGAACACGGCCAGGCTGATCGCCAGCCCAGGGAAGAGGACCAGGTGCGGCGCCTTCTGGGCGTACTCGGCGGCCGACACCGAGAGCATGCGTCCCCAGGACGGGTAGGGCTCGGGCACGCCGAGCCCAAGGAAGGAGAGCGTGGCCTCCACGAGGATCGCGCTGCCCAGCTGGGCCGTCGCCAGCACGATGAACGGCCCCATGGTGTTGGGCAGGATGTGGAGGAAGGCGATCCGGAGATGGGCGACCCCCAGGGCCCGCGCGGCCTCCACGTACTGCATCTCCCGGATGGAGAGCACGCTCGAGCGGATGACGCGCGCGGCCCGCGGGATGATCGGGGCCGAGATCGCGATGACCACGTTCTGGATCGACGGACTCAGCACGGCTGAGATGACGAGCGCGAGCACCAGGAGCGGCAGGCCCTGCAGGATGTCCAGCACCCGCTGGACGATGAGGTCCGTCTTGCCGCCGATGTAGCCGGAGAGCAGGCCGACGACGCCGCCCAACCCGGAGCCGAGCAGCGTGGACGCCACGCCGACGATGAGCGACACGCGGGCGCCGTGGACGATCCGAGAGTAGATGTCGCGTCCCAGGTGGTCCGAGCCGAGCCAGTGCTCCCAGCTGGGGCGCCCCAGCGTCCCCGCCGCCTCCGTCATGATGGGATCGTGGGTGGCCAGCACCTCGGCGAAGATCGCCGTGACCAGGATGAGCAGCATGACGAGCCCGCCGGCGGCGCCGAGCGGCTTCTTACGGCAGAAGCGGGCGAGCGTCAGCCAGACCCCGGACCGGGATGCGGGACGAGCGGGCAGCCGGAGCGCGCTCTCGGCCACGGGCTCAGCCGGCATAGCGCACGCGGGGATCGAGTACCCCGTAGAGGAGGTCCACGGCGAGGTTCGAGAGGATGACGACGATGGCGATGAGCATCACCAGGTTCTGGACGATGGGGTAATCGCGCCAGAGGATGGCCTGCACGAGGAAGCGGGC
>JACPIQ010000098.1 GCA_016188005.1 Candidatus Rokuibacteriota bacterium
CCTCGACGAGCCCCCCCATGGCGAGGAGGGTCTGCTTCAGCCCCTCCAGCTCCTCGTGAAAGTGCCGCTGCATGGCGTCGCTCCGTCCTATCCGAACCGGCCGGTGATGTAGTCCTCGGTGTGCTTGTCGCGCGGGTTGGTTAAGAGCTCCCGCGTGACCCCCCACTCGATCAGCTCGCCCAGCAGCATGAAGCCGGTGTAGTCGGACACGCGGGCCGCCTGCTGCATGTTGTGGGTCACGATCACGATCGTGTAGCTGTTCTTGAGCTCGAGCATCAGCTCCTCGATGCGCGCCGTGGCGATGGGGTCCAGGGCGGAGCACGGCTCGTCCATGAGAAGGACGTCGGGCTCCACGGCGATGGCGCGGGCGATGCACAGCCGCTGCTGCTGGCCGCCGGAGAGGCCGAGCGCGCTCTCCCCAAGCCGGTCCTGGACCTCGTCCCAGAGGGCGGCCGCGCGCAGGCTCCGCTCGACGATGCCCTCGAGATCGCTCCGGCTCTTCACGCCCAGGATCCGCGGGCCGTAGGCCGCGTTGTCGAAGATGGACTTGGGGAAGGGGTTGGACTTCTGGAAGACCATCCCCACCCGCTTCCGCAGCTCGGTCACGTCCACGCTCCGGTCGTAGATGTCGGTCCCCCCGACCCGGACGGTCCCGACGATGCGCACGCCGTCCACGAGGTCGTTCATCCGGTTGATGCAGCGAAGCAGCGTGGTCTTCCCGCAGCCGGAGGGCCCGATGTAGGCGGTGACCCGGTGCTTGGGAATGGACATGGAGACGTCCTTGAGGGCGAGCTTGGTCCCGTAGTAGAGCGAGAGCCGGTCGATCTCGACCATGGGGCTCTCCAGGGTCGACGCGGCCTGCGCCCGGGGGTTCAGGTTCGCCGCGAGCTCCACAGTGCCGGCCATGAGCGCCTCCTGGGGCATGCTGGCCCCGCTACACCGCCACGGTCGCGTACGTGCGGCGGAGGCGGTTGCGCATGTTGATGGCGAAGAGATTGAGCAGCACCACGAGGCCGAGGAGCAGGAGCGTCGTGGCGAACACCATCGGGCGCGCCGCATCCACGTTGGGCGACTGGAAGCCCACGTCGTAGATGTGGAAGCCCAGGTGCATGAACTTCCGGTCCAGGTGCAGGAATGGCCAGAGGTCGTCGATGGGGAGCGCGGGCGCCAGCTTCACCACCCCGGTGATCATCAGCGGCGCCACCTCCCCCGCCGCTCGTGCCATGGCCAGGATGAGCCCGGTCAGGATGGAGGGCATCACCGCGGGCAGCACCACCCGCAGCGTCGTCTCGAGCTTGGTCGCCGACAGCGCGAGGGAGGCCTCCCGCACCCCCCGCGGGACGGCGGCGAGCCCCTCCTCGGTGGCGACGATCACGACCGGCACCGTGAGCAGCGCCAGGGTCAGCGACGCCCAGAGAATGCCGCCGGTGCCGTAGGTCGGCGTGGGCAGGGCATCGGGATAGAAGAGCCGGTCGAGGGAGCCCCCCACGATGTAGATGAAGAAGCCCACGCCGAAGATCCCGAAGACGATGGAGGGCACCCCGGCCAGGTTGTTCACCGCGATGCGCACGGCGCTCACGAAGGGCCCCTGCTTGGCGTACTCGCGCAGGTAGAAGGCGGCGAGCACACCGAGCGGCGTGACGAGCACGCTCATGATCATCACCATCATGACCGTCCCGAAGATGGCCGGGAACACGCCGCCCTCGGTATTGGACTCGCGCGGCTCGTCGGAGACGAATTCCCAGACCCTGGCCCCGTAGTGCCGGAGCTTGGCGGACCCGCTCATGCGGTTCGGGAAGTAGACGTCGAACACCTGCGCCAGCGGCAAGGCCTTCTCCTGGCCCTGGTCGGCCGCCACCACGACGCTCGCCCCCTGCCGCTCGCGGAGCTCGCCGAGGCGCCTCGCCTGCTCCGTGTAGCGGAGCTGGAGCGCCGCCATCTCCTGCTGCAGGGCCTCCACGTCGGGCCCGCTCGTGATCCCCTTCCGGTCGAGGGTCTTCAGTCGGAGGCGGGTCCTCTCCTGGGCGACGTTGATGGCGCCGATGTCGCGGGTCTCGATGCGGCGGACCTCGGCGCGCACCCGCGCCGCCTCCGGCAGCCGCGTCTGCACCTCCCGCCAGCTCCCTTCGGGCTCTGTCGCCACGACGGCGTCGCCCTCCCGGACCTCCCTGATGGTGCCGACCAGCAGCCCCCATTCCGTCCGCTCGATCACGGCGACATCCGGGGGGAACTCCCGCCGGACGATCGCCGCCTCGTCCACCCAGTTGAAGTCCGCCCCGTAGAGATCCCGGTTGGCCACCTTGAGCTTGATCCGGGACTGGCCGGGCCGGCCCGGGATGGCCTCGCGGCCCGCCACCTGGCCCGTCATGATCTTACCGTCGGCGAGCGTGAGGCGGATCACGCCGCTGGGCCAGAAGAAGCCGAGCCCGTTCCCGAGGATGAGACCGACGAGGCCGGCGACCAGGAGGAGGGCGAAGGCGAGCGCCCCCCCTGTGAGCCAGATGAACGGCTCGCCGCTCCGCCATGTCTTGCCGAGGTCCGCTCTCACAGGTAGCGGTACCTCTCCCGGAGCCTCAAGCGGACCAGCTCGGCGACGGTGTTGATGGCGAAGGTGAGACAGAAGAGGAGGAAGGCGGCGAGAAAGAGGACCCGGAAGAGCGTCCCGCCCTCCGGCGCCTCGGGCAGCTCCACCGCGATGTTGGCCGACAGCGCCCGGAACCCGTTGAAGATGCTCCAGTCCATCACCGGGGTGTTGCCGGTGGCCATGAGCACGATCATGGTCTCGCCCACCGCGCGCCCGAACCCGATCATGATCGCCGAGAAGATCCCCGGGCTGGCCGTGGGCAGGACGATGCGCAGCGCGGTCTGCCAGCGCGTGGCGCCCAGCGCGAGCGAGCCCGCCCGCAGATGCTGGGGCACATTGGCCAGCGAGTCCTCGGCGATGGTGAAGATGATCGGGACCACGGCGAAGCCCATGGCCACGCCGACGACGAGCGAGTTGCGCTGATCGTAGGTGAGCCCGAGCGCGGAGAGCAGCCACCCGCGGTAGTTGCCGCCGAGCAGGGTCGCCTCGATGGCGCCCCCGAGCGCGAATGCCGCCCACGCCCCGACCACCACCACGGGCAGGAGGAGGAACACCTCCGTCCCCGTCTTGAAGCGGCCGCGCACCGCCGCGGGCAGGCCGCCCCAGGCCACGAAGGCGGCGAGGATGCACACGGGCAGGACGAGCGGCAGCAGGAACAGGCCCGGCACGATGCGCTCGATCATCGGGGCCAGCCAGAGTCCGGCGAGGAAGCCGAGGACGACGCTCGGCAGGGCCGCCATGATCTCGACGACCGGCTTGACGTACCCCTTGACGGTCGGGTGCATGAACTCGCTCACGTAGGTCGCGGCGAGCAGCGCCAGCGGGACCGCGAAGAGCAGCGCGTAGATGGTGCCCTTCAGCGTCCCGAAGATCAGCGGTGTCAGGCTGAACTTCGCCTCGAAGTCGTCGGTACCGCCCGTGGACTGCCAGACGTGCTCCGGCGCCGAGTAGCCCTCGTACCAGACTTTCCCGAACACCGTCTTGAGCGTGATCTCCGGGTGGGGGTTGTCCACCTCCCAGTGCGACCACCGGCCCGTGCCGTCCACCCCCAGGATGCCGTCGGTCTTGGGGGAGAAGACCACGGTCCGGAGGTCGCCGGCCGGCGCGCGCGGGGAGAGCAGGGTCTTGCCGGAGGTTCCGTAGTTGATGTGAAGCTGACCGGAGGCGTCCGCCGTGACGAACCCCTTGTCCCGTTTCGAGGCGCTGATGGCCACGACGGGACCTCGGTGCGGGGTGAACTCGTGGATGCGCGTGAGCCTCCGCTCGCCCCCCTGCGCAGGCGGGACCACCTGCCAGGTGGACACCCGTCCTTTCGCATCGCCGACCACGAGCGTGCGGTGGCCGATCAGGAACGCGAGCGCGGTGACCGGCGTGTCCTGAGCCTCGCCCACGGGGATGGCCTCTCTGACCGTCGGGCTCTCCCGGTCGCGCATGTCGTAGCGGAGGACCCAGCCGCGGGAGGTGCCGATGAACAGGTCCTCGCCCCGGCCGTCGAGCCTCAAGGCCGTGGTCTCCCCGTCCACGGAGACGGCAAGCGTCGTGAGGGATTCCTCGCGCCGGCTTCCGCCGATCAGCGCCTTCTTCTCCACGACCGAATGCAGCACCAGCTCCGTGGGGCCCACCTGGGCCACCGTCAACGTTCCCGTCCCCGTCTCCGCGAAGGCCAGCCGGCGCACTGGCCGGTTGCGCTCCGGATCGAGCGCCACGGGCTCGCCGAAGATCGGCTGCGGCGTCACCGTTCGCAGCCCGTCCTTGAAGGCGACGTCCAACTTCATCTCGAGCGGGATGGCCCGGCCGTCGGCTGAGCCGATGAGGTGCCGCCCGTTCCCGGCCGCAGCCACGGTCGTGACGGCCGAGCCGCCGAGTCCCGGGACGGGCACCGGAGGCAGAGCCCCCTTGCCCTTCAGGGAGACGAGCTGGAGCGTGCCCGCGGAGGTCACGGCATAGGCGATCTCGCGATACTCGTCCACCCCCGCCCCCTCACCCGGAGCGGGTACCAACGACGCCCCCTCCATGGCCCGGTACGTGCCGAGGAGCGAGGCGGTCGGCGCCTTGAAGAGCGGGTACACCTCCCCGACGATGACGAGGAGGATGGCGAGAATGGAGGCGATGATGATGATGCCGCCGGAGACGACGAGGCGCGAGGCCCAGCGGTCGAGCGCGATGCGCCGGCTCGTGCGGGCCCGCGAGACGACCAGCGGGCGAGCCGGCGATGCCGGCCCGCCTGTCCCCACCGCTTCGGCATGGCTCGCCACCTACTGGACCTTGTTCAGCTCTTCCCTGGCGATCCCGGCCGGGATCGGGAAGTAACCGTCCTTGATGACGACCGCCTGGCCCTCCCGTGACAGGATGAGCTTGACGAACTCCCGCGTCACCGGCTCCAGCGCCTTGCCCGGCGCCTTGTTGACGTAGACGAAGAGGAATCGCGACAGCGGGTAGGTGCCGGCGTAGGCGTTATCCGGGTCCGCGTCGTAGCACCTGGCGCCTTCCTTGGCCGCCAGCGGGACGGCGCGGACCCCGGCGGTGGCGTACCCGATCCCGCTGTAGCCCATGGCGAAGCGGTCCACGGTCACGCCCTGGACCACCGAGGCCGAGCCGGGCTGCTCCTTCACCTGGTCCTTGTAGTCGCCGTTCTCGAGGGTGTGTTCCTTGAAGAAGCCGTAGGTCCCGGAGGCCGAGTTGCGGCCGTAGAGGCTGATCGGCTTCGACGCCCACTCGCCCGTGAGGCCGAGCTGACCCCAGGTCCTGATGTCTTCCTTGTGGCCGTGCCGGCGCGACTTGGAGAACACCGCGTCCAGCTGGGGGATCGTCATGCACTTGATGGGGTTGTCCTTGTTCACGAAGACGCCGAGAGCGTCCACCGACGTGCGAATCGGCGTCGGCTTGTAGCCGTACTTCTTCTCGAAGCCGTCCACCTCGGTGCCCTTCATCTCGCGCGACATGGGGCCGAGCTGGGCCGTGCCCGAGATGAGCGCGGGCGGGGCCGTGGATGACCCCTTCCCCTCGATCTGGATCCTGGCGCTGGGGTAGAACTTCTTGAAGCTCTCGGCCCACAGCGTCATCAGGTTGTTGAGCGTGTCCGAGCCGATGCTGGAGAGGTTGCCGCTGACCCCGCTCACCGCCTTGTAGGCCGGCAGCGCGGGGTCGAGCTTGGGCGGGCCGCTGGCCCCCGCATACCCTGCCGCGAGGGTGACGGCCGCCACGGCTGCCGTGAAGATTGCGCGCTTTCTCATTCCTGTCTCCTTGTTCATGATCTTCAGTGTGCCCTGCCTGTGTTTCGAACACATGACCGCCACGTTACATTCGTGTTAACGGCCGTTCCGAGCCATCGCGGCCGAGTCTCTGCCGCCCGGGTGACGCCTTGATGACGGCGGGGTAAATTCTGCGTAAACGCTGGGCCGCGCGGCGGAGGCGGCCGCGGGTATGGGGACCTTCAACTACGTGGGCGACTTCTCCGGGGGGCCGCCATGGCCTCCTTCGGCCGCATCGATCTCCTGACCGATGTCGTCCTGAGGGATTGACGCACCTTCCGGGCTGGTCGGCAGCGTGAAGACGACCACCGTCCCCTCGCCGGGCCGACTGTCGATGCGAAGCTCGCCGCCGTGGGCCTGCACCAGGTGCTTCACGATGGCAAGCCCGAGCCCCGTCCCGCCCAGCTCGCGCGAACGCGCCCTGTCCACCCGGTAGAAGCGCTCCGTGATGCGGGGGAGATCAGCCGGCGGGATGCCGATGCCGGTGTCCGAGACCGTCACGGCGACCATCCCTTCCACGGTCGCCGCCGCCTCCACCGTCACGCGCCCGTCCGCGGCGCTGTACTTCACCGCATTGTCCACGAGGTTGAGCAGAACCTGGGCGAGCCGATCCCGATCCGCCCGAACCAGCGGCAGGTCGGCCGGCAGCCGGACGCCCAACGGGACACGCCCGGCCCGAGCCTTCGGGCCGATGATGCCGAACACCGACTCGACGACGTCTCCCAGCGCCACCGGCGCCAGGTGAAGCGAGACCCTCCCCAGCTCGATGTTCGACAGGTCCGTGAGATCCGCGAGCAGCCGGCCGAGCCTCTCGGTGTGCCGATGGGCGATCTTCAGGAATTCGCGCGCATGCTCGGTGTCGTCCAGCCCACCATCGAGGAGCGTCTCGAGGTAGCCGTGGATCGCGGTCAGGGGCGTCCGCATCTCGTGGGACACGTTGGCGATGAACTCCGTGCGGACCTGCTCGAGCCGGCGCAGCTCGGTGACATCGTGGAAGACCATCACCACAGCCGGCGCCCCGGCCCCGAGCCGCAGCGGCACCGCGGTGACCTGGAGGCTGCGGGCCGGGAGCCGGCTGAGGCGCAGCTCGCGGTGGAGCCCCACGCCCTCGGCCGCCGCGCGGGCCTCCCGGGCGATCTCGTGGAGATCCGCGTTGCGGACCGCCTCCAGGAGCGGCCTGCCCTCGACCGGCCCGGCCCCGACACCGGCCAGGACACGCGCCCGCTCGTTCATCCAGAGGATGCATCCCTGGCCGTCCACCGCCATGACGCCCTCGACCATCCCCTCGAGGATGGCCGTGACCTTCGCCCGCTCCGCCTCGAGCGCCTCGAGCCTCTCGGTGAGCCCCGCCATCATGCGGTTCAGCGCCCGGCCGAGCGCGCCGATCTCATCCGGCGAGCGCGCCGGAGCGCGCAGCGCCGAGTCGCCCTCGGCCATCCGCCGGGCGATGGACTGCATCTCGATGAGCGGGCGGGTGACCCGTCCGGCGACGAAGAGGCCGATGCCGGCGGCCACGGCCAGCGTGACGAGCGCCCCGGCGGCCATGATCCGGTACAGCGCGGCGAAGGAGGCCGTCACCTCGGGCAGCGGCAGCGCGAGGCGGAGGACGGCGCTCACGCGGCCGGGCTCACCGACCGGGATGGCGACATAGAGCAGCGGGGCTCCGAGGGTGGCGCTCGTGCGCAGGTCGCGGCCGGGGCGACCGCGCAGGGCCTCGCGGACCTCTGGCCGGCTCCCGTGGTTCTCGAGCCGCGCCAGGTCGCCGGGCTCGACCTCGGAGTCCGCGAGGACGGTTCCGTCCGGGGCGACGAGCGTCACCCGCGCTGCGGTGGGGCGCGCCGCCCGCAGCGCGAAGGCGCGCATGGCGGGCGCCGCGCGGCCGGCGGCGACGGCCCGGGCCTCGTCGTGCAGGAGGCGCGCGGCCAGCTCCAGCCGGGTCTCCAGCGACTCCACCGCGAAGGCCTGGAGGGCCCGGCTCAGATAGAGATCGGCGGCGAAGACGGTGACGGCGACGAAGCCCACCAGGGTCAGGGTGAGCTTCACTGCGATGCGGCCGCGGACGAGGCGGACGAGCCAGCGGACCATTCTGCGCCTCAGTCGGGGTCGAGCCGGTAGCCGATGCCCTTGACGGTGACGATGCGTCGGCCCTCGCCGCCGAGCTTGGCCCGGAGCCGTCTCACGTGGACGTCCACGGTGCGGGACTCGATCTCGTCGGCCCGCGCATAGCCCCAGACCCCGTTCAGCAGATGCTCGCGCGAGAGCACCCGCCCCGCCGACCCGAGAAGGGCCTGGAGCAGGTCGAACTCCTTCGGGGTCAGCTCCACCGGCTGTCCATCGACCTCCACCCCGTGGCGCCCCGCGTCCAGCCGCACCCTGCCGGCCATCAGCACCCGCCCGGTCTCCTGGGGCTCCGCCCGCCGCAGCACCGCGCGGACCCGGGCCACCAGCTCCTTCGGCGAGAAGGGCTTCGCGACGTAGTCGTCGGCCCCCAGCTCGAGCCCGACCACCCGGTCGATCTCGTCCGCGCGCGCCGTCAGCATGACAATCGGGATGCGCTCGGTCGCCGGGTCGGCGCGGAGGCGGCGGCACACCTCGAGGCCGTCGAGCTCAGGGAGCATGAGGTCGAGGACGACCAGATGGGGCGGCCGGCCCCTGGCCGCGCTCAGGGCCTCGGGACCGGTGGCGGCCGTCCGGCACCGGAACCCGCTTCGCTCCAGGTGCAGCACGATCAGCTTTCGGATGTCCGGCTCGTCCTCCACGACGAGGATCTCCTGAGGCATGGTCATCCCGCCGCCGAGCATACCCCAGGATCGACCGCGGAGAACGGCGGCGAGGCGGGTGCGCGACGACGGCTCCGGCCATCTTTGGCATCATTTGCGCAATCCAGAGGCATGAATGCCCTCGTCGGCATCCTATTTCGCAATCTTCTGTCGCCGGCAGTGCGCTAACGTGGCGACATGGGGCGCTCGTCCGTCGCCCCCCGCCCGGGCCCACCCTCTGGGAGGTGCTGCATGGACACCGGATGGAGTCAGGCCGAGGTCGTCGCGCTCGGTGTCGAGGCCGTCGCCTATGCGGCCTTCGACGCCGGCATCAAGGCCGTGTTCGGCTATCCGGGCACGCCGTCCACCGAGGGCTTCGAGCGCGCGGAGCTCTTGATCCGCGCCGAGAATGCCGGGCGCAGGGCGCACTGGGCCGCCAACGAGAAGGTCGCCTACGAGCTCGGCCTCGGGGTGAGCTACGCCGGCTACCGCACGCTCGTGACCATGAAGCACGTGGGGCTCAACGTGGCCATGGACGCCTTCGTGAACTCGGCGCTCACCGGGGTGCAGGGCGGCTTCGTGCTGCTGGTGGCCGACGACCCCGGCATGCATAGCAGCCAGAACGAGCAGGACAGCCGCTACCTGGCCGACTTCGCCCATGTCCCGTGTCTCGAGCCCGCGACAGGGCAGGAGGCCTACGACTACACCCGGGAGGCCTATGGCCTCTCCGAGCGCCTGAAGCTGCCGGTGATGCTGCGGCTGGTCACGCGACTGGCGCATTGTCGCGGGAGCGTGGCGCGTCGCGCCCCGGATCCTGTGTCGAGCGTCGGCTTGCCCCATCCATCGGAGGTCCCCGGCTGGATCCTGGCGCCCGCCAATGCCCGCGCCCAGTACCAGAGGCTCAAGCAGAAGCTCGGGCCGCTCCTGGCCGAGATCTCCCCCTACAACCGGCTCGTCCCGGGGGCCGCGCGTCGCGGGCTGGCCCTCGCGGGGCTCGGCCGGGCGCTCTTCTTCGAGCTGGCCCGCGAGGCCCCCCGGCTCCTCGACTGGCCGCGGCTCGAGGTGAGCGGCCTGCCCCTCGGCGCCGATCTCATCGACCGCTTCCTCGGGCAAGCCGACGAGATCTTCGTCTTCGAGGAGGACTACCCGTACGTCGAGGACCTGCTGCGCAACCACGCGGCCGGCGTGGCCGTGCACGGCCGGCGGGACCGGACCCTCTCGCCGACGGGGGAACTGAGCGCCTCGCAGGTGCGCGATGTGCTCGGGATCGAGCACCCGGCGGGCAAGGCCCCCGTGACGCTGTCCGTGCCGCCGCGCCCTCCACGCTTCTGCGAGGGTTGCGGCCACGTGGACGCTGTCGTGGCCCTCAAGGAGGCTCTCGGGCGCGTGGGGGCCGCCGGGACGCGTATCTTCGGCGACATCGGCTGCTACGCCCTGGCCGCCGGGGCCCCCTACGACGCCATGCACGCCTGCGTCGAGATGGGCGCCTCCGTGGGCATGGCGCTGGGAGCCGCCTTCGCCGGTCTCCAGCCGGGGGTGGCGGTGATCGGCGACTCCACCTTCGTCCACTCCGGGCTCCCCGGCTTCACCTCCTTCGCCCGGGCCAGGGCCAACCTGACGCTCCTCATCATGGACAACCGCGCCACCGGCATGACCGGCCAGCAGCCGGTCGAGACCGTGGACAGCCTCGAGCGGATCGTCACGGGACTCGGCATGGACCCGGCCCACGTGCACACGATCGTGCCGCTGGCGAGGCGCCATGCCGACAACGCCGCCGTGATCGAGGCGGCCCTGCGCCACGAGGGGCCCAGCGTGGTCATCTGCCGCCGGGAATGCGTCCAGGCCTCCCGCAAGGGCGTCAACCGCGAGCATGATCTGTCCGTGCGGGAAGCCGCCCGTGGCTGACCTGGCCCACGATCCCTGTCGCCTGATCCTGGTCGGGGTCGGCGGCCAGGGAACGCTGACGCTGGCGCAGATGATCATGGAGGTGGCCCGGCGCTCGGGCTACCAGGCGCTGCAGTCCGAGATCCACGGGATGAGCCAGCGCGGCGGGACGGTCTACGCCTATCTGAGCCTCTCGCGGGACGCGATCCTCACGCCGGCCGCCATGGAAGCCTCGAGCCACCTCCTGATCGCGCTGGAGCCGCTGGAGGCGCTCCGCTATCTCCCCTTCCTCCGGAGCGACGCGCTCCTCTTCGTGTCGCGGGAGCCGGTCCGGACATTGCCCGACTACCCCGACGAGGGCAAGCTCCTCGCCGCCCTCGAGGCCGTCCCGGGAGTGAGGCTGGTGGACACCGTGGCCCTGGCAGAGCGCCTGCGCTTCAAGCAGGCCGGCGGCATGGCGCTGCTGGGCCTGGCCGCCCGCTGCCTGCCCTTCGGCGACGAGGTGTGGCGCCGCGTCATCGCCGAGCGCTTCGGCCCCGGAACGCCCGTCACGGAGAAGAACCTCCAGGCCTTCGCCCACGGGCTCGGGTGAGACGACCACAGGCTCGACGCGGAAACACCGCCGGGAGGGACGGGCGAGAGGCGCTCGCGGGCCCCGGGGAACCCGCTCGGGCCCCGCAGGAGGCGGCCGGGCCCGCCCCCCGACCCTGGGCGCAGCGGCGCCTGCCGGTCGGAGCGCTGAGGGCTGGCCCCTGCCCCCGCAAGTAGACGAGGCGGCGGGGCGAGAGATTGCGGTAGTATGCAAGTAGCCCCTGGATCCACCGGGGCCCGACGTGTCGCCCTCGCCGGTGCGGCTCGACTCACCGCCCCAGCCCAGCCGGCGGGGTGAGTCAAGCCCCCTCGACTTCCACCGACTGCGAGGGACGACGGACGTCGCATGACGTCACCATGAGCCTGACGAGGATCCCTTCGTGAGCCGACGATTCCGCCGGGGGCGACCGCCCTCGGGGCCCGGGACGCAGGGCCGGCGCCCGCCCGAGGGGGCGCACCCCAGGCCTGTCCCGCGCCCGCCTGCCGCCTCCGTGGCGACCACCGCCGCCTTCGAGAAACTCACCGCCATCCAGCCCAACGAGCGCCTGCGGCTGGAGACCGCGCCCACCGAGCTGTCCATGCGCGTGATGGACATGTTCACGCCCATCGGCAAGGGGCAGCGGGGGCTCATCGTGGCCCCGCCGCGTACCGGCAAGACCATGCTCCTCCAGCAGATCGCCCGGGCCGTCCTGGCCAATCATCCGGACGTGGCCGTCATCGTCCTGCTGGTGGACGAGCGGCCCGAGGAGGTCACCGACTTCCGGATGATGCTCGGCAAGACGGGGGCGGAGGTCGTCGCCTCGAGCAACGACAATCCCTGGGCGCGCCACATCGCGATCACCGAGGAGGTCCTCGATCGAGCCAAGCGGATGGTCGTGGAGCACAAGCGCGACGTCCTCATCCTCTTCGACTCCCTCACACGGATGACGCGCGCCTACAACAACCAGCTCACCTCCCGCGGGCGCACCATGTCGGGCGGCATCGACAGCCGTGCCTTCTTGATGCCGCGCACCTTCTTCGGCGCGGCCCGGAAGGCCGAGGAGGGCGGTTCGCTCACCATCGTGGGCACGGCGCTCGTGGACACCGGCTCCCGCATGGACCAGATCATCTTCGAGGAGTTCAAGGGCACCGGGAACATGGAGCTGCACCTGAGCCGCGAGCTGGCCGACCGGCGCGTCTTTCCCTCCTTCGATCTCCTCCGCTCCGGCACGCGCCACGAGGAGCTGCTCTTCGCCGAGGAGGAGCTGCGACGCATCCAGCTGCTGCGCCGCGCCCTCTCCGGCCGCAAGCCCGTCGAGGCCATGGAGATCCTGCTCGATCGCCTCCGCCTCACCGCCACGAACGCGGAGTTCCTGAAGGGGCTCGGCGAGCGCGCCTAGCCGATGCCGCGCAGGCGCGGGTCGAGCGCGTCGCGGAGCCCGTCGCCGAAGAGATTGAAGCCCAGGACCGCCACCGTGATGGCCGTCCCCGGCGCCACCGCGAGCCACGGGTCCAGCTCCGTCCCGGCCTCCGCCCTTGTCAATGCGCCCCGCCGCTCAGGGACGGATGGTCGTCCCGGCAGCGCCCCGGAGGGACGCCTCCATCGAGCCGATGGTGGTGATGATGGCCTCGCGCCGGGAGCTCTCCACGAAGTCCGCGGCGCTCTCCACCTTCGGCGCCATGGAGCCGGGGGCGAAGACGCCGGCGGCGAGGCGCGCTCGGGCCTCCGCCACGCTCATGACATGGATCTCCGCCTGGCCGGCGCGGCCGAAGCGGTCGAAGGCATGCGAGACGTCCGTGACGAAGAGCAGCCGCTCGGCGCCCAGCGCCGCCGCCAGGAGCCCCGCCACCCAGTCCTTGTCGATCACGGCCGGGCGCGGCCGGCGCGAAGCGCCGGCACAGGTCAGCGCCACGCCACCCCCACCGCCCGCCACGACGTGATGACTCCGGAGGAGGGTGGCGATGGCGGCCTCCTCGACCACGGCCACCGGTCGCGGTGAGGCCACCACCCGCCGCCAGCCGCGGCCGTCTGGCGTCCTCACCGCCGGAAGCCCGGCGGGCGGCTCCGCGAGCACCGCTCCCACCGGCTTGCTGGGAGCGGCGAACGCGGGGTCCTCCTCGTCCACCAGGACGCGGGTGACGAGCGCGGCGCAGACGTCGCCGCCGAGCCGGCAGTCCAGCGCCTCGGCCAGGAGATAGCCCAACTCGCCCTGGGTCTGGGCCACGTGCACATCCAGGCTCTCGGGGTCGCCGAGGCCGGGAGCGCCGAGGAGCCGTCCCACCTGGGGCCCGTTGCCGTGGACGACGAGCAGCCGCGCGCCGCCCCGGGCCAGGGCGGCCAGCTCGGCAACCGCGTCGTGGACGAGGGCGCGCTCGGTGGCCAGCGCGAGATCGCCACGCGGCGGGCAGATGGCGTTGCCGCCGAGCGCCACCACGTGGAGCGGCGCGGCGCCAGGCGGGCTCACGGACGGGCCCCGGGCGCGCCGCCCCCGGCGAGGAAGCGGTCCACGAGGGCGCCCAGGGTCGGCTCGCCGGCATCGGCATACTCGTAGCGCGCCCGCACCACCGGCTTGTCGATCCGGATCAGCGCGGCGAGGTCGATGGGCGTGGCGGCGACGACCACCTCGGCCGCCGAGCCGTTGATGGTCTCGCGGAGCGCCTCGAGCTGGGCCGCACCGTACCCGACGGCCGGCAGGACGCGGCCGATGTGCGGATACCGGGCGAAGACGACGACGATGTCGGGATGGGCGCTCTCCCGCGGATCGATCACGGCCGCCGCGCCGCCGCGGGTGGCGGCCACGAAGCCGGCGCCCCAGGCCATGCCCCCGTGGGTGATGGTGGGACCGTCCTCGACCACCAGGACGCGCCGGCCCTGCACGCGCCCGGGGTCGTCGAGGCGCACCGGCGAGGCCGCGCGCACCACGGGCGCCTGCGGATTGACCGCGCGCACCTCGTCCACCACACGCTCCACGTCGGCCGCGGCGGCGACGTCCACCTTGTTCACCACCACCACGTCCGCCATGCGGAGGACGGCCTCGCCGGGGTGGTAGGCGGCCGCCTGACCGGGGCGCAGCGCATCGGCCATCACGATGTGGAGATCGGGCCTGATGAAGGGGAAGTCGTTGTTGCCGCCGTCCCAGACGATGAGGTCGGCCTCGCGCTGGGCCAGGGCCACGATGGCGGCGTAGTCCACGCCGGCGAAGACCACGTTGCCTGCAGCCAGATGCGGCTCGTACTCCTCGCGCTCCTCCACGGTGCAGCCGGCCGCGTCGAGGTCGGCGCCCGAGGCGAAGCGCTGGACGCGCTGGCGCTCGAGATCGCCATAGGCCATCGGGTGGCGGAGCACGGCCACGCGCAGGCCCCGCGCCCGGAGCCGGCGTCCGAGCCAGCGGGCGGTCTGGGACTTCCCGCAGCCGGTGCGAATCGCCGAGATGGCGATGACGGGGACGGGCGCGCGGAGCATCGTGCGATCGGGCCCCGGGAGCACGACGTCGGCGCCCGCCGCCAGCGCCCGCGAGGCGAGGTGCATCACCTCCGCGTGCGAGACATCGCTGTAGGCGAAGACCACCTGGGTGATCCGCTCGCGCCGGCACAGGGCCTCCAGGCTCGCCTCGTCCTCGATGGGGATACCCTCGGGGTAGCGCGGGCCGGCAAGGGCGGCGGGGTAGCGGCGGCCGCCGATGCCGGGGATCTGCGCGGCGGTGAAGGCCACCACCGTCGCCCCGGGGTCGTCCCGATACAGCACGTTGAAGTTGTGGAAGTCCCGCCCGCCGGCGCCGAGGATGAGGATCCGCGCCGGCGTGGAGAGCCTCTCGATACCGAGCCGCGCGGAGCGGGTCACAGTGCCGTAAGCTAGCGCCTTTCGTTTCGCCGCGCAACGTCGCCCCGCCCCCCGCTCCGCGAGGGCGGGGCCGGTGGGCCCGGCCGTGCGGGCGTCAGTCGGGCTCGCCGAGGCCGACGCGCCGATGCAGGCGGGCCAGCGGACCGGGCGCCCACCAGTTCCAGTTGCCGAGGAGCCGCATCGTCGCGGGCACGAGGAGCGCGCGCACGATGGTCGCGTCCACCACGACCGCGATCCCCATGCCGATGCCGATCGCCTGGATGGGGACCATGTCGGCGGCGCCGAAGGCGAAGAACACCACAGCCATGATCGCCGCTGCGCCGGTGATCAGCCGGCCGCTGACCTCGAGGCTCCGGGCCACCGCCTGGACGTTGTCGCCCGTCCGCTCGTACTCCTCGCGAACCCGGCTCAGGAGGAACACCTCGTAGTCCATCGACAGGCCGAACATGACGCAGAACATGAGGATCGGCGTCAGGGTCTCGATGGGCCCCGGCGTGAACCCGAGCCAGGCGGCGAGGTGGCCGTCCTGGAAGATCCACACCAGCGCGCCGTACGAGGCGCTGATGGACAGCAGGTTCATCACGACGGCCTTCAGCGGCAGGAGGAGGGAGCCCAGGAGGAGCACGAGCACCACGTAGGTGGCGCCCATGATCACGCCCACCGCCAGCGGCACCCGGCGCACCAAGGCCGTCGCGGTGTCGAGGTCGAGCGCGGTCTGGCCGGTCACGAGGAGCTCGCCCTCGACGGGCGGATGCGCGCGGCGAATCGTCCGCACCAGCTCCTGCGCCGCCTCGGAACCGGCGCGGAGCCCGCTGGAGGCGACCAGGACGAGGAGGCGGTCGCTGGCCGTCCGCTCGCGCGCCGCGCGGAGCTCGGGCGGCAAGAGCGCGGGGGGCGCGGCCGCGAGCTGGCGGTACTGCTCGAGGGTCATTCGCGGGTCGAGATCCACGAGGCTCTCCACGCGGCTCACCCCGGGAAGCCCGGCGAGCCAGCGGCTCACCGCGTGAGCCCGCCCGATCCGCTCGGCCCCGAGCGCCCTGCCATCGGGATGGTGGAGCACCACGACGACCTGCGTGGCCCCGCCCGCAGCGAACTCGCGGCGCAACAGCTCCTCGCCTCTCCGGGACTCCACGGTGGGCGGAAGCGCCGTCGCGTCGCTCGCGCCGACGCGCAAGCGCAAGAAGGGCGAGCCGACGAGGAGCAGGCCCAGCGCCACCGGGACCAGCACGCGCCACGGGTGCGCCATCACGGCGGCGGCGAGACCGCCCCAGGCGCGCCGGCTCCACTCCGACTGCTCGGGACGCAGGAAGGGGAGCCGGAGCGCGTCCACGCGCGGCCCGAGGATGGCGAGGAGCGCGGGAAGGAATGTCAGGGCGAAGAGCACGGCCAGGGTCACGACGGCGGTGCCGGCGAGACCCATGGAGCCGAGGCTCGGCACGTCCAGGACAAGCATGCCGAGCAGCCCGATCGCGACCGTCACGCCCGAGAAGAACACGGCGCGTCCCGCGGTCGCCAGCGTGCGCGCGAGGGCTTCGGGGGGCCGGTGGCGGCCGAGCTCGTCCCGGAACCGGCTGACCACGAAGAGCGAGTAATCGACCGCCACGCTGAAGCCGATCATCGAGACGACGTTGACGGCGTAGATCGAGACGGGAGTCACGTGGGAGAGGGCGAGGGTCGCCGCCATGCCGCCCGCCACCCCGAGGATCCCCACGCCGAGCGGGAGCACGGCAGCGATCACCGAGCCGAAGACGAGCACGAGGAGCGGAGGCACCACCGGCCAGATCACCCGCTCGGCACGTCCGATCGCGCGGCGTGCCGTCTCCGTGAAGTCGTGGTCGAGCGCCAGACCACCCACGGGCAGCACCACGAGCGCGTCGGAATGGACGCGCGCGCGCAGGTCCGCGTACTCGCCGCTTTCCCCCGCCCCGACCGCCACCGACGCCCCCGGCCCGCCCCGGAGCTCCACGGTGACGAGGACACGCCGCCCGTCGCGGGAGACCGACCGGGCGGCCGGGATCTCGCCCTCCCACGGGGTCCGGAGGCGGACGACACGCGGGTCGCTCCGGAGCGGCGCAATGGCGCGCTCGACGGCCTCGCGGAAGGCCGGCGCGCCCGCGGCGAGGGAGCCGCTGCTCAGGATGAGGCCGAACGACGCGGGCCGGCGCGGCAGCTCGAGCGTGATGAGGTCGAGCGCGCGGCGGGACTCGGTCCCCCGCGGCAGCGGGTTGTTGTCGAAGCGACCCGCGCGCGTGGCGAGCCACGCCGACGGGAGCAGCGAGAGCGCGGCGAGGACGAGGATCGGCCAGCGGTAGCGGTGGACGAGAAGACCCCACGCGGCGAACACGACGGCTACCCCGCCCCGTGGCGACGGCCGCCCGGCTCGTGACCCGCTCGCACCGTGGATCGGGCTCCGTGCCTACGCGTCGGCGTTCACGGCGGTCACGACCCGCGCCGGGGCGTAGAACGAGGACTCGGGCATGCCGGCGAGGCACTCGCGCGTGAACTGTATGAGGTGGTGGCTCACGAGCGCGCTGTGGACGAACTGCTCGACGCGGCCCGCAGCGAGCATCCGGACGGCCATCCGCCAGAAGGGCCGCCGGTAGTCGCCGCGGACGCCGAGGTGCCAGAAGAGGCGCCCGAGAACGCCGAGGCCGCGCCCAATGCTGCGGGGGCTCAGCCGGCGCAGGTCCACCGGGTATCGCTTGCGGCGGCGGAACGTGTGCGCCTGGGTATGGGCGTACCGCGCGTAGAGGAACTCGGCCTCGTACGCCGTCTGGATGCAGCGCCGCCACATGTCCAGCACGGTGTCATACGGCAGGAGGAAGTCCACGTTGGATTCGCGGCCTGCCTCCTCGCGCAGCCGGCCCGCGCGCGCGAGCCGCGCCCACAGTGGCGTCTTCGGCAGGGCATAGAGGATGTTGATAGGGACAGCCGCTCGAGAACTGGATGCTGCCCAGGAAGTACTCCGGAATCGAGACCAGGTGGTAGGCGGGCATCGGGAAGGCGGCCAGCGGCAGGCGCTCCCGCGTCGTCAGCACGATCGGCTCGGCCGGGCGCCCGCCGCCGACGTCGACCAGCTCGATCAGCCGGTCCGTCGCGTCCCCGAGCTCTCCCACGTGCAGGACATCCGCATCGGGGTACATCTCCGGGCAGGCCGACACCGAGGGCCCGCCCAACGCCACGAGCCGCCCGACGGAGTGCGCGCGCCGGATGATGCCCTCGATGTGGGGGCGCTGCACGTGCATCCCGGAGACGAACACTGCGTCCGCCCAGCGGAAGTCGTCCTCGGCGGCCGGGCGCGCGTTCTCGTCCACGAAGCGCACGCCCCAGGCCTCGGGAAGGTACGCGGCCACGACGAGGAGGCCCTGGGGCGGCATGAACGCGCGGACGCTGCGCAGCAGCGGGTAAGCGTGGTGGAACGTGCCGAACGAGGGCGTGTAGCGGGCGAAGATGCAGAGGATATTCCGGACGTTCCGGGGCTGGTACGGGGTTCGCATCGACGCGGCACCCGATCGTCAGTGTACCACGGGGCGCAACAGCCGTGGCGGCCGCGCCCCGGGAGACCGGGCTGCGCCCAGGTCGGCTCAGAGCTGGAGCAGCTTGGCCGCGACCTCCTTCATCACCTCGTCGGCCCCGCCGCCGATGGTGCCGAGGCGCGAGTCCACGAAGGCGCGCGCGGCCGGGTTCTCCCAGATGTAGCCGGAGCCGCCGAAGAGCTGCACGCAGGTCGTGGCCACGTACTGCTTCGTGTTGGCGCAGAAGACCTTCGCCATGGACACGTCGAGCGTCACGTCCTCGCCGCGCACCATCTTGCGGATGCAGCGGTGGGCCATCTCCTGGGCCGCCGTGATCTGGATCATCATCTCGACGAACTTGAAGCGGTTCACCTGCATCTTGGCGAGCGGCTTGCCGAAGGCCACCCGCTGCTGGGCATGGGCCAGCGTGAGCTCCCAGAGGCGGCGGGCGGACACCGGAGAGGTCACGACCGGCACCATGCGCTCGTCCTGGAACTGCGCCATCTGCTGCTGGAAGCCGCGGTTCGGGTGGCCGATGGTGTTCGTCACGGGGACGCGCACGTCGTCGAAGAAGAGGAGCCCGGTGTCTGATCCCCGGTTGCCGATCTTGTCGAGCAGCCGGAAGGAGAAGCCCGGCGTGTCGGTGGGCACGATGATCTGGGTGTAGCCCCCGTAGCCCGCGCCGGGGTCGGTCACGGCCAGGAGACAGAGCCAGTCGGCGTTGGCGGTGTTGGTGATGAACATCTTCGAGCCGTTGATCACCCAGTCCGCGCCGTCCCGCACGGCCCGCGTCTTGATGCCGGCCACGTCGGAGCCGGCCCCGGGCTCGGTGACGGCGATGGCCGCCACCTGCTCGCCCGCGATCGCCGGCACCAGGTACCGCTGCTTCAGCTCCTCGCTGCCGAAGTGGTGGAGGGCCGGCGTGGCCATGTCCGTCTGGACGCTGATGCCCATGGCGACGCCCGAGTTGTCGCAGAGGGCGAGCTCCTCGAGGAACACCGCCTGGTAGGAGTAGTCGAGCCCCTGCCCCCCGTACTTCGGGTCGTAGCGGATCCCGAGCAGCCCCAGCTCGCCGAGCCGCCGGAAGATCGCCTTGTCGGGCCGCCCCATCTCGTCGAACTCGCGCGCGCGGGGGGCGAGCTCCGCCTGGACGAACTTCCGCACCACCGCGCGGAACTGCTGGTGCTCCGGACTGCCATAGATGTCCTCGCCTGCCATAGGGCCTCCTGTCCCGTCTCGCCGCCGGCGGCTCCCGTGTCATGATAGCCCAGCGTGTCGGCCGAGGACATGGGATCGCGCACCTCACCTCACAGGAGGCATGACATGGCGCTCAAGGGGCTGGATGACATCGACTCCCGGATCCTCACGGAGCTGCAGAAGAACGGCCGCGTCCCGAACATCGAGCTGGCCGACACGGTGGGGCTCTCGCCCTCGCAGTGCCTGCGGCGGCTGCGGCGCATCGAGGGGCTGGGGATCGTCCGGGGCTATACCACGCTCCTGTCCACGGAGGCCCTGGGGCTCGGCGTCACCGCCTTCACCCGGGTCTCGGTGGAGAAGCACGGGCGGGCGCCGAGCCAGGCCTTCGAGCGCGGCGTGCAGCGGATCCCGGAGGTGCTGGAGTGCTACTCGCTCACGGGCGAGGCCGACTACCTGCTGCGCGTGGTCGCGCCCGACCTCACCGGCTACTCCGGCGTCCTGACAGGCAAGATCATGCCGCTGCCAGGCATCACCAGCGTCAACAGCGCGCTGGTGCTGCGGGAGATCAAGCACGTCACGGCGCTGCCGCTGCAGTACGCGCGGCGCGGCTGAGGACCCGGGGCGGCGGCCCGGGGCCGCCCGCCCCCGCGCCGGCCCGGACTACGACGTGGCCGGGCGCAGGAGCCGGCGCGCGCGATCCTCCGGTGCGGGGTGGCCGTCACCGACGCCGAGCTTCGCCGCGAGACTGAAGACCACCCAGGCGCCGCAGCGGCCACAGTCCACGTCGTTGCCGTAGCAGCAGAAGGGCGTGACGAAGTGGTCACCCTCCATCCAGAGCGGGAGCACGTTGGCCTGAGAGGGACAGGCGGCCGTGACCCGGTCGCAATGGGGCGGCAGCATGAGCTCGAGGCTCCGGGTCGCGTTGCGGATGAAGCCGCCATATCGCGCCTTGAGACGCATCACCTCGCGCACCGCCCAGGCGCGCTCCTCGTTGGTGGCCCAGGCGTCCTCGCCGGCGTCGGCCGCGCGCGGGACGTAGAAGGAGAAGGTCATCCAGCCGACGCGTGTACCCTGAAGCGCCAGGACGAGCTCCTCCAGGCGCTGCTGGTTGCGCCCGGTCACGACGCATTGGACCTGGACCGGCGTCGAGAAGCCGGCCGGGAGCTGGGCGAGGTTGCGGAGGACACGGCGGTAGGTGCCCCGGCCCCGGATCGCGTCGTTGAGCTCCTCGGGGCCGTCGAGGCTCACCACGTAGAGCACGTCGGGGCCGAAGTCCACCAGCGGCGCCGTGCCGTTGGTGGTGACGGTGCTGCGCGCGAAGAGGCGCACCCCCTCGGCGAGGAGGCGGGGGCGCAGGAGCGGCTCGCCGCCCATCCAGAGCATGGACACGATCCCATGGCGGTCGCGCAGCCCGGCCAGGGTCTCGAGAATGGCCCCATCCGGCATCTCCTCCCGGACCGAGGCGGGCTCCTCGTTGGGGTTGCCGTCGCGGAAGACGAAGCAGTGCTGGCAGGAGAGGTTGCAACGGTTGGTGATGTTCACCATCGCGGCGGGGTAGCGGGCGTCCTCGCGGTAATGCCCCCTGAGCGTGGCCCTGATCATGGCTCGGACGTCCTGGCCAGCTGGACGACGCGGGCCGGATCGCCGGTGAGGATGTCGCGCACCCGCGCCTGCCACAGCGCTCCGAAGCGCCGCTGCTCCTCCGCCGTCGCGCGGCCGCCGAGGGCGGCGACCATGAGCGGCGACATCTCCGGGGCGGGCGGCACGGAGGCGGGGCTGTAGGTCACCTCCACCGCAGCCCCCGTGTCCACGCGCCGGAACCTCACCTGTCCCCGGAGGGCGGGGTCGAATGTCAGCAGGTCCTTCCGCCGGAACTTCCCCATGAGCCCGCCAAACCCCGTCTGCGGCGCGGCGCCGGTCAGGAGCGCGATCACCTGCGCCATGGGGCCGGTCCCGCCGTCGTCCGGCGGCCCGCCCATCGTGACCTCGAGATCGCCGCGCACCCCGACCCCGTCGGGGTAGAGGCCCCGGAGGGCGACGGCGGTCATCAGGTAGGCGCCGGCCACGGTGGGACACGAGTGCCCCGCCAGCTTCACCGCGTCCTCGTACGTGTAGCGGAATGTCCCGCCCGGCTCGAGCGCCCCGAGCAGCTCCGCCAGCGGATCCCGCATCGTCACGACCGGCCCGATCTCAGCCACGGTCCCCCTCCGCCGCGTGCCGCTTCCGGACTCTGTTCCACCACGTGCCCCCAAGCCTAGCACGAGGCTGCGGCTGACCGCGTCGCCTCCTGGCGGCATCGTCGGGGGCCACCGCGATGACCTGGCGGGTCATGATCTCCGTGGCGGCCCCGTCGAGGGGCGCGCCCCGGGGGCAGTGACGCCCCTCACATCGCACTCGCTCACGACGCCGGCGAGGGCGCCCTGGGGGCCGACGACGGCCGCGATGGACCTGTGGGCCTCCACGAGCCTCGTCGCCGCCTGGCGGAATGTGCAGGTCACGTCGACGGTCGGGACAGCTTCCATGAGGCCGGCGGCGGTGCGGCCGCCGCCTCCGCGCCGCCTGCATCGCGGAACCCAGGGGCGCATGTGTTCGCCGGGCGAGCGACGGAGCCCGGCATGCGGGGAATGAGCCCGCTGGTGGTGCTATACTGGCGCCGTGGCTCAGGACAAGAGCTTGAATGTCTACAAGATCGTCCTGTATCGCCAGGACGACGGCTCCTGGGTCGCTGAGGTGCCGGCCATCGCCGGATGTTACGCGCTCATGCCGACCCGCGAAGAGGCCTTGGCGGAGCTCAGCCACGTCTTCGACATGATCGCGGAGGAGTTCCTCGAGCGAGGAACCCCGCTCCCCGAGGACACCACCGAAATCGTGAATGCCTAGCGCCACAGCGCTGGATTTCCAGCGTGTGGCGCGCCGGCTTGGTTTCGTCCAGCGGCGTCAGACAGGCAGCCACGAGCGCTGGAATCATCCCGACGGGCGAGCCGTGACCATCCCGCTGCACGGCGGCCGTGACATCGGGCCCCCACTCTTCTACAAGATCCTGCGCCAACTCGTCATCTCGGTGGAAGAGTTCGAGCGCCTGCGCTGAGCCAGTGGCCAGGGGCAAGTCTCCCGGCCCGACACCGGCGCATCTGCGACCGGGACGCGCGCCTCGACCGAGCGTTCACCTTTGGGTGTGTGCGCCGACGCTCAGCCGTCGTACCCAGGAGCATGGCGCTTGCCCACCCCACGGTTAGGAGTTGTCATAGAACAAGTGGACCCAATTACGTTCGCGAGCGCACCGGGTGGATGGTGTAGTTCCAGTCTCTGCGGAAGCGATGGGGCGTCAGCGTGAGGTGAGCCATCTGCGCGTCCGAGATCGCTTGGCCCTTCGGGTACGTCCCGCGATCCAGTTCACAGCGCACGCGCAGGCCGGCGGTGGTGCGGGTGGAGCCGATGAGATTCACGATCACGGCCAGGCTGATCAGCGGCTGCCCGCGCCAGTTGGTGCTGATGTACGAGAAGAGACGATGCTCGATCTTGGTCCATTTGCTGGTCCCGGGGGGAAAGTGACACACGGTGATCGTGAGCCCCGTGCGGTTGGCCAACTGTTGGAGTTCCCACTTCCACAGCCGGACCCGCGTCCCGTTGCTACCCCAGGACCCGGGGCTGGATCATGGTTGTGCCCATGTCCCGGTGTCCGAAGAGCTCCTGGGCGGTGCGGATGTTGTGGGCGTCTTCCCGCATATGGGTTGCGAAGAGGGCCGGAGGGTGTAGGGGCTGCCGCGCTTGGCGCGGGCGAGGCGGCAGGGACGGGGCGCCTCGGGAGAGAGCCGGACTCGTGGGCCACGGTTGCTCATGCTCGCCAGCCTCCGGCCGGGCGCGCGAACGGCGCGGGCAATCCTCGCAGCGTCATGGCGTGATCTCCCTCTCGGTCGGGACGCGCCGACTATAGGGCATGGGTCCGAACTGGGCAATCGCGCGCCCGCCGGTGCCGAAATAGTGCCACTCGCACTGTCACTCGGGCTCGCCAGCAATCACGCTGCCAACTCTCGGAACGCTGGGTAACCCTCCGGCGCCTCTCGCTGTTTCTCGCTCGCGCTCACTCCCGGTGGTTCACGGTGGAATGCCCCTGGACGGCCTTCCAAGCCGCGGGGCGTGGGTTCGAATCCCTCCGGGCCCGCCACACCCCTTCGGTCCCGACTCCCCATCCGAGCCCGCCGGCCCGCCGCCCCGCACGAGCGGCGCCATCACGCGCCGAAGCGGCCGAGCCCGGGGCGGAAGCGCGGGTCGAAGAGGTCCCGCAGGAGGTCGCCGACGGCGTTCAGCGCGAAGAGCGTGAGGGCCAGCACGCCGCCCGGGAGCAGCGTGATCCAGGGCGCGGTGCGGAGGAAGGGCAGTCCCTCCTCCACGAGCTGGCCGAGGCTCACCGCGGGCGGGGGGACGCCGAGGCCGAGGAACGAGAGCGTCGCCTCCGCGCGCACCACGTAGACGAACGTGAGCGTCGTCTGGATGAGCATGGGTCCCAGCGCGTTCGGCAGCACATGGTGGAGGAGGATGGCGCGGACGGGGCTCCCGAGCGCCCGCGCCGCCTCCACGTACTCGCGCTCCCGGATGGCGAGGACCGCCCCGCGGACGACGCGGGCGAAGGGCGGCGCGTAGACGATGGCGAGCGCGAGGGAGAGGCTGCCGATGCCGCTGCCAGCGACGGTGACGAACGCCAGCGCGAGCAGGATCCCGGGGAACGAGAGCACGAGGTCGACCACGCGCATGAGCACCAAATCGACCCAGCGCCCGAGGTAGCCGGAGACGAGCCCGAGAGCGGTGCCGCTCACGAGGCTCGCCGCCGACACGATACCGCCGATGAGGAGCGACAGGCGCAGGCCGTGGAGGACGCGGCTCAGGATGTCCCGCCCGTAGCGGTCGGTGCCGAGGAGGTGCCCGCCGCCGGGGGCCCGGAGCCGCTCCCGCACATCCTGCGTGAGCGGATCGGCGGGAGCGAGAAGGTCCGCCCCGAGGCTCCCGATCGCCACCACCGCCAGGAGGAGGATGGCGAGGGCGGTGGGGGGCGAGCACGCCGCCGCCCGGAGCGTGGCCGCCCTAGCCATGCCCGATGCGCGGGTCGAGCGCCGCGTACGCGATGTCGACGAGCAGGTTGAGGAACAGGAAGAGCGTCACCACCAGCAGCACGATCCCCTGCACGAGCGGGTAGTCGCGCTGGAAGATCGCGCGCACCAGCTCCGACCCCACGCCGGGGATGCCGAAGATCGTCTCCACGACCACCGCGCTGGCGAGCAGAACGCCGACGTTGAGGCCCACCACCGTCACCACCGGGAGCACCGCGTTCTTCAAGGCGTGCTTGGCCACGACGCTCCACTCCGAGAGCCCCTTGCTGCGGGCCGTCACCACGTAGTCCTGGCCGAGGACGTCCAGCATCCCGCCCCGCGCCATCCGCGCCACCACCGCGCCCTGGATCACGCCGTAGGTGAGCGCGGGGAGGATCATGTGCCGCGCCCAGCGCGCGAGGTCCTCGGTGGGCTCGACGTAGCCGCGGACGGGGAGCCAGTCGATCCAGACGGCGAAGACGAAGATGAAGAGGATGGCGACGAGAAAGCTCGGCAAGGCGAGGCCCGTCGTCGTGAGGGCCATCAGGGCGGTGTCCCCCCAGCCGCGCGGGCGGAGCGCGGCCAGGGTGCCGACGACGATACCGAGGAGCGTGGCGACGAAGGTGGCCGTCAGCGCGAGCTGGAGGGTGGGGCCGAGGCGCTCGAGGAGCGTGGCCAGGACCGGGGCCCGGCTCTGGTAGGAAACGCCGAGGTCTCCCTGCAAGACGCGCCCGTACCAGCCGAGGATCTGGACGGCGAGCGGGCGGTCGAGGCCGAGGTCGCTCCGGAGCCGCCGGACCTCCTCGCCACTGGCGCCGGAGCCGGCGAGGATCTGGGCGGGGTCCCCCGGGGCCAGCCGCATGAGGAGGAAGACGGCCAGCGCGCAAACGAGCCACAACGGGATCAGCGTCGCGAGCCGCTGGCCGACGAACCTCCCCACCGGGCACCGCCCCGAGGGCTAGCCGCGAGCGCCCATGGACACTAGCGCGCGATCCAGACGTTCCAGAACATGTCGTAGAAGGGGTCGAGCACCCGCACGCCCCGGAGGTGGTTCCGGTAGGCGTCGATGTGGTCGTAGTGGTTGAGGACGATGAGCGGCACCTCGTCCATCACGATCTTCTGCGCCTCGTCGTAGAGCTTGATCCGCTGCGGCATGTCGAGGGCTTTTGCGGCCTCCTCGATGAGCGCGTCGAGCCGCGCGTTCTGGTACCAGCCGGGATGCTCCTTACTGTGGACGCGGATCCCGTAGTGGAAGTGGGGATCGGGCCGGAAGGCGCTCCCCACGAGCGTGCTGATGTGCCACTTGGGGACCGTGCCGCGCTTCGAGCGCTGGTACATGCTGTCGAGGTGGGCGCCCAGCTCCTGCTGCTTGAGGTCGACGTTGAGCCCCACCCCGCGGAGCTGGGCGAACAGGGTGTCGCCCGTCTCGCGCGCCAGCGTCTGGTTGATCGACTCGAGGATGCTCGGGGAGCCGTCGTAGCCGGCCTTCTTGAGCAGCTCCTTCGCGCGCGCGGAGGTGAACTCGTGGGTCCGGGCGTGCGTGGGCGTCCGCCACCGGCGCTGGACGTCGGGGATCAGGGAGTTCGCGACGCGGCCGTAGCCGGCGAAGACCTGGACGATCAGCTCCTGGTAGTTGATGGCCGCCGCCACCGCGCGGCGGGCGTCCAGCTTGTCGAAGGGCGGGATCTTCGTGTTGAAGTACAGCGCGCTCCACCACGTGCCCGGCGCCACCGCCACCGTCACGTCCTTCACCGACCGGAGGCGCTTCACGTCCTCGTACGGGATGACCTCGGCGTAGTCGATCTCCCCTTTCTCGAGCGAGAGCGTGCGCACGGCGTTGTCGGGGATGGGGATCCAGAGGATCTGGTCGACGTACGCCGTCTTCCGCCCGGCGTAGCCCGACGGTCTGTCCGTGCGCGCCGCATAGTCCTTGAACCGCTCCAGCTTGATGTGCTGGCCGCGCTTCCACTCCACGAACCGGAACGGGCCCGTCCCCACCGGCTGGACGATCTGCTTGTGCTGGGCGAGCTGGGCCTCGCTCGCCTCCTTGTTGAGGATGAGAGGGAAGTACTGGCTGAGGGCCGGGATGAAGGTCGGGGTGGCCTCCTTCAGCGAGATCTCCACGGTGTAGCGGTCGACCGCCTTCACCCCGCTCACGTGACGGAGATCGCCCCGCCGCGCGGACAGCTTCATGAAGCGGTCGAGGCTCCACTTGACGTCCTCGGCGGTCAGCTCCTGGCCGTTGTGGAACTTGACGCCCTTGCGGAGGGCGAAGGTGAAGAGCTTGCCGTCTGGGCTGGCCTTCCAGCCCTCGGCGAGCATGGGGACGGGGTTCGTGTGCTCGTCCCACGTCACGAGCCCCTCGAAGAGGTGGTTGCGCACGCGGAGCCCCGGCGGGTCGTGGGCCACGTGCGGATCCATGCTCGTCGGCTCGTAGTACTGGCCGACCCGGAGGACGCCCCCCTGCCGCGGCGTCTCCTGCGCGCCCGCGGGCGCCACCACCCACGCCGCGAGAGCGAGCGCGACCCCGACCAGCGCCATGCGCCTCAAGCCAATCATCCCTCGCCTCCCTTCCCGGCGGGCTCGACGAGCCCCTCCGCTTCGAGCAGCGGTAGGATGCCACCTTTCTCGAGGATGCGGTAGAGGGGCTCCGCCCAGGGCCGGCCCGTGAGCGACGCCCCCGTCCGCGCGTTGCGCACGGTGGCGACGGTGAAGTCGATCTCGGCCTGGTCCCCCTCCTCGAAGGCGTCGTGGACGCCGGGGACCTCGAGGCCCGGGAACCCGTAGTTCACGCAGTTGCGGAAGAAGAGCCCGTTGATCGACTCCGCGAGCAGGCACGCGATGCCCAGGTCCTTCAAGACCCGCGCCGCGGGGCGCCCGGAGCCCGTCCCGAAGTTCCGGCCCGCGACCAGGATGTCGCCCGGCCGGACCTCGGCGGCCCAGCCCGGCCGGTTGGCCGAGAACACGTGGCGGGCCTGCTCCTGCACCGGCATGAAGATCACCGGCACGGGCTGGATCAGGTCCGTGTTGATATCGTGACCGAAGCGCCACACCTTGCCGCGGAAGCGCATGTCTCCCTCCCGTCCGGATCAGAGGAACTCCCGGGGATCGGCGATCGAGCCCCGGATGGCCGAGGCCGCCACCGTGGCCGGCGACCCCATGAAGATCTCCGCGTCGTCCGCGCCCATGCGGCCCTTGAAGTTGCGCGTGCTCGCCGTGATGCAGCGTTCCTTGGGCCCGAGGGCGCCGTTCTGGAGCCCTGCGCAGGCGCCGCACGACGACGTCGTCACGAGGGCGCCCGCCTCCACCAGCGTGGCCACGAGGCCCTGCTTTAGCGCCTCCCGATAGATCGCCTGGGACCCAGGCGTCACGATGAAGCGGACGGTGGACGCCACCTTGCGCCCCTTCACCACGCGGGCGGCCACGGCGAGATCGTCGAGGGTGCCGTTGGCGCAGGAGCCGATGAAGGCCTGGTCGATGGCGACGCCCGCCGCCTCCTTCACCGGCCGCGCGTTGTGCACGACGGTGTCCGGGAAGGCCACGAGCGGCTCCAGGCGGCCCACGTCGATCGTCCGCACCGCCGCGAAGCGGGCATCGGGGTCGGACACCTGCGGCGCGAACGTCCGGGCGGTCCGCGCGCGGCAGTGCTCGACGACCTTCTGGTCGGCCTCGAACGTGGCGAACTCGGCGCTGATCTCCGCGCACATGGTGGCGAGCGTGCGCCGGGCGTCGAGCGTCATTGCCGTCACCGCGGGTCCCACGAACTCGACGTTCCGAGTGGCGTGGTCGCCGAACGTCCCCGCGATGTGGAGGAAGATGTCCTTGGCGGTCACGATGGGCGGCACCGTTCCCTCCAGCACGTAGCGGACGGTCTCGCCCACCTGGAACCAGGTGCGCCCCTTGGTCAGCACGTAGAGCAACTCGGGGCCGCCGATGCCGCGCGCCGCGCAGTTGAAGGCGCCACCGCTGCAGGTGTGGGAGTCGGCGCAGACGAGGACGGTCCCGGGCAGGGCGTAGGCGCGCTCGGCGATGAGCTGGTGGCAGATGCCCTGCTCCGGCCCCACGTCGTGGAACCGCGTGATCCCGAACCGCTTGACGAACTCGCGGCCGGTCTGGAGCGCTGTCGCCGTCTGGACATCCTTGGCGGGCACGATGTGGTCGAAGATGACCACCACCTTGTCGGGGTCCCAGACGTGGCGCACCGGGCGCCAGAGCGCGCTGATGAAGTTCATGTCGATGGGGACGCAGGTGTCGACGGCGACGTCCACGAGGTCGCCGGGCGCCACCGCCGGCCGGCCCGCGGCGCGGGCGAGGATCTTCTCGATCATGGTCATGCCCATCGCGCCGTCCCCTAGCGCCCGGCCGGGCCGCCCCCGGGCCGCACCACGTAGCGCGACTCGAGGCGCCGCCACTCGCTCATCCCGAACAGCTCGAAGAAGGCCGCCGGCGAGAACCCCATGGCGGCCACGTGGGCGTCGCTCCCCGTCTCGCGCGCCGTCTGCGCCGCCTGCCGCATGGCGTGGATGGCCGGCCCCATGCCGAGCGTGGGTACAACAGCCAGCTTGTAGCCGAGGTCCTCGAGCTGGCGGGCGCTGAGGGCGGGGCTCTTGCCGCCAGTGGCGAGGTTGTAGAGGAGGGGCGCCTTCACCTCGCGGGCGATGGTCGTGACCTCGGCGACCGTGGTCGGCGCTTCCAGGAACACCACGTCGGCGCCGGCGGCCGCGCAGCGGTTGCCGCGGTCGATGGCGTCGGCGAGACCGGTGACAGCGATGGCGTCGGTGCGGGCGATGATGATGAAGTCGCGGTCCGTCCGGGCCTCGGCCGCGGCCCGGATCTTCTCCACGAACTCCTCGCTGGAGACGACCACCTTGCCCGCGACGTGGCCGCACTTCTTCGGGAACTCCTGATCCTCGAAGTGGACGCCGGCGATGCCGACGCGCTCGAACTCACGGACGGCGCGGATCACGTTGAGCGCGTTGCCGTACCCGGTGTCTCCGTCGACGACGAGCGGGATCTGGACGCAGGCGGCCACGCGGGCCCCGGCGTCCAGCATGTCGGCGAAGGAGAGGAAGCCGAGGTCGGGCAGACCGAGGCGACTGCCGGCGAGCCCGGCGCCGGAGAGCGACAGCGCCTCGAAGCCCGCCTCCTCCATGACGCGGGCCGAGATGCAGTCGTAGGCGGAGGGGAACAGCGTGAGCCCCGGCCGCTCGAGGAGCCGGCGGAGGCGGGTGGTCGGGCGGTCGGTCGACGGGGACGCCATCAGTGTGTCTCCTCCAGCAAGAGGTCCTTTGTGGTCCGGGCGGCGGGCCGGCCGGAACCGGTGCCGCCGTTGCGGCCCGCAACCAGGATGTCGCCGGGGCGGACCTGCACCGCCCAGCCGGGCCGGTTGGCCGCGAACTTCTCCTTCACGCGCGCGCTCCCCCGCCCACCGCTCGGGGGTCGGTGATGTAGCCGGTGAGGGCGGAGGCCGCCACCGTCGCCGGGGACCCCATCCAGATGCGCGCGTCGGGGTGCCCCATGCGGCCCTTGAAGTTGCGGGTGGAGGCGGTGAGGCAGACCTCGCCGGGACCGAGGGCGCCGAAGTCGAGCCCCGCGCACGCCCCGCAGGCCGACGTCGTGACGAGGGCGCCGGCCTGGATCAGGGTGTTGACGATTCCGAGCCGCGCCGCCTCGCGATAGATCCGCTGGGAGCCGGGCGTCACGATGAACCGGACTCCCGGCGCCACCTGCTTGCCCCGCACCACCGCCGCCACCGTGGCGAGGTCGTCGAGCGTCCCGTTGGCGCACGAGCCCACGAAGCACTGGTCGAGCCGCACCTGCTCGGAGAGCTCGCCGATGGGCAGGGTGTTGTGGACGACGGTGTCGGGACGCGCCACGTAAGGCCCGAGCGCGTCGAGGTCCACGCGCCGCACCTCGACGTAGCGCGCGTCGGGGTCGGGCCACGTCGGGTGGAAGGGCAAGGTGGTCCGGGACTTGACGTGGCTCAGCAGCACGTCGTCGGGCGGCCACAGGGCGAACTCCGCGCTGACCTCCGCGCACATGGTGGAGAGCGTGCGCCGGGCGTCGAGGGAGAGGGAGCCGAGGGCGGGCCCCCCGAACTCGACGTTCAGAGTGGCGTGCGAGCCCCACCGGCCCGCGATGTGGAAGAAGACGTCCTTGGCGGTCACCCAGGGCGCGAGCGTGCCGTGGAGCTCGTACTTGACCGTCGGCCCCACCTGGAACCACGTCTCGCCCTTGGCGAGGACGTAGGTCAGCTCGGGGGCGCCGATGCCGCGGGCGCAGCAGTTGAGGGCGCCGCCGCTGCAGGTGTGGGAGTCGATGCAGACCAGGACAGTGCCGGGGCGGGCGTAGGCCTCGTCGGCCGCCACCTGGTGGGCGATGCCCTGCGACGGCCCCACGTCGTGGAACCGCGCGATGCCGTACTCCCTGACGAAGCGCCGCCCCGTCTGGAGGGCCTGCGCCGACTGGACGTCCTTGGGCGGCACCACGTGGTCGTGGATCACCACCACCTTCTCGGGATCCCACACCCGCGTCGGCCACCGCCACAGTCCCGGGTAGAAGCCCATGTCGATGACGACGGCGGTGTCCACCTTCACGACCACGATCTCGCCTGGGCTCACGCCCTCCCGCCCCGACGCCCGCGCCAGGATCTTCTCCGCGATGGTCATGCCCATCAGCTCGTCCTCTCCTCTCCGCTCCGCTCCGGGTTCCGTCCTTCGCCCCCGGCTGGGACCCCCGCGACTCCTCCTCGATCTCCTCCGGGGGCCTCACCGCGACGCGGGCGCGACGGGTGCGATCGCGCGCACCACGGCCTGGCGGCTCCACTCCATGTGCCGCCGCATGGCGGCCTCCGCGCGCTCGGCGTCCCGGGCGGCGAGCGCGGCCAGGATCCGCGCGTGGTGCCGCTGGGAGGTCGCGATGTCGATGGCGTCGAGCGCCGACACGAACTGGTGGCCGATCATGGGCGTGTTGAGCCGCGTGAGGACCGCGCACAGCGTGCGGTTGCCCGCCATCTCGGCGAGCGTGTGGTGGAAGCGGTGGTTCAGCCGGACGAGCTGGACGCGATCGCGGCCTGGGGTCAGGCGCTCCGCCTCCGCGTAGACCCCGCGCAGCACGGCGAGCAGTTCGCGGGGCCCGGTGGCAGCCAGGCGCGCGGCCACGGTCTCCAGCGCCTCCCGCACGACGTAGAGCTCGTCGACGTCCCGGTGAGTGAGCCGGCGCACGCGGGCGCCCCGATGCGAGGCCAGCTCCACCAGGTCGTCGGCGGAAAGCCGCCGGAGCGCCTCGCGCGCGGTGCCGCGGCTCACGCCGTGCGCGGCCGTCAGCTCCGCCTCCACCAGATGCATGCCGGGCAGGATCTCCCCGCCCACGATGCGGTCGCGGAGGGCCTGGTACACGCGCTCGACGGTGAGGGCCCGCGGCGGAGGTGCCACGGCGACAGCCGTCCGCCTCCGCGACCCTCCGCTGCCCCGCCGAGCGCCGTCTGACTTCATTGTCGGACGATATTATCCGACAATTCTCGCCTGCGCCAGCTGCCGTCCATGAGACGCCCGGCCCTCCCGGCCACTGCCAGCACTGAGGGCGCGCGAGCGGCACCTCGAGCGGTCCAGCGGCCGGAGCGTCGGCATCGCTCCGGGGGCCCTGCCTTCTCCCTGGCATCGACCCTGTCGAAGGGACGCGCGACGCTCACTCCGGCTGCGACTGCAGGAGACGGAAGAGCGAGCGGCGCGCCAGGAGGTCGGCGCTGACCATGCCCTGCACGACGTTCCCGGCCACGACGGGCATGGCCGAGATGTCGTGGTGCTCGAGCTTGCGCACCATGTCCAGGATGCCGTCTTCCGGGGCGACCGCGATGACCTGGCGGGTCATGATCTCCGTGACGGCCTCGCCGGGGGGCGCCCCCTGGGCCGTGGCGCGCGTGACGTCCCACTCCGTGACCACACCCACCAGGTCGCCCCGGGGACCGACGACCGCCGCGATGGGGCAGTTGGCGTCCAGCAGCGTGGCCGCCGCATCGCGGAACGTGCAGGTCACGGCCACGGTGGGGATGGGCTCCATGAGGTCGGCGGCGGTGCGGCCGCTCTCCCGGGCCGCGATGCGCCGGACGCTGATGCGCTCGGCGGCCTCGCACGGCAGCATGTCGGCGTCCGACACCAGGAGATCCACCAGCTCGCGCATGTTGGCGCGGATGGCGTCTTCCCGGTGCGCTTCGCCGGCCGCTCGCCGCCGCTCGGCCAGCGCCTCGAAGTCGGCGGCGTGCTCCGCGAGCCAGCGCTCCACGGCGCGGCGGTCGCCGAGCATGGGTGCGGGGATCCGCAGGCTCTCGGGTGTCGGGATGAGCAGCTCCTGGGCGGCGAAGATCACGCCCCCCGAGTTCACGAGATAGTCGGTGGCGATGAGCACGCCGCGCTGGCGGTAGACGGCCCGCTCCATGCGGGCCCGCGCGGCCTTCCGCGCGGGATCCGGGGAGTAGGTGTTGGCCCCCTCCACGCACACCGCCCATCGTCCCATCCGGTCCACCGTCATGGACGGTTGCGAGGCGGGATCGGTGTCGAGGTAGTTGGCGACGGGGGCGGCCGGGATGAGACAGAAGGCGTTCTCGCGCAGCAGGTCGTCGGGGGAGCTCGAGTACTTGGTCCGGAGCGGGCGGCGGCTCCCGACCCCGCCCCGGGCCATCGTCATCTGCTCGAGGAACCACGAGTGCGTCACCACGCCCTCGGCCGGCCAGCGGCTGAACAGCGCGTCCACTGGCAGTCCGCCCTCGTCGTACAGGTAGCCAGCGGCGTCGCTGATGCCGACGACCCGCGCCCCCGGCAGCCGCTCTCCGAGCATGCGAGCGGCGTGGGCGCCGACAGCGCCGAAGCCCTGGACCAGCACAGTGAACGCCTCGAGGGGCGGCAGCCGGAGACCGGCGAACTGGGGCAGTGCGCGGAGACGGGGCATCTCCTCGAGCAGCGCCTGGAGCGCGATGACGACACCGCCGGCGGCCGCGCCCAGCTGGTCGATCCGGTTGCCACCCATGTCGGCCGGCTTGGAGAGCACGCTGTCGAGCCCGTTCTCGATGGCGACCGTCTTCATGTCGGCGTCGTTGGTGCCCACGTCCGGCCCGGGCAGGTAGAGGTCGCGATACCGCGCCAGCAGCCGCGCGAAGCCCCGCACCACCTCCGCGTGTGCCTCCGGGGGGAGATCGTCTCCGGGAACGATGCCCGACTTGCCCCCGCCGAAGGGCAGGTGCGCCGCGGCATTCTTGAGGGTCATGCCGCGCGCGAGGTTGTGGATGCGGTCGGGCGTGAGGTCGGGCAGCATCCGGATGCCGCCCATGGAGGGCCGGCCCATGGCCAGGTTGTCCACGACCAGGTAGCCGCCGATTTCCAGCGTCGCGGTCTCGTCCCACATGCAGACCACCAGCTGCGGGCCGAGCGGGTCCACCTCGACGCCGAGCCGGGCCAGACGGTCCACGTCCGTGGAGCCGAACTCCACGAAGCAGAGCCCCCCGTCCCGCACCAGGCGATTCTCCAGGGCCCGCTCGGGCAGCCGCTCGGCCAGAAAGGCCGCCATCGCCTTCGGGATCATCCTGGTCCTCCGTTGCTTCCGCTGGGCCCGCGGGGCCTCGTGGCCGAGAGTGCGCGGGACCGTCAGAACCAGCGCCTCAGCCACCGCTTCTCGAAGTAGATCTTCCCCCAGTGCCAGAGGCGGCTCGGCGAGCGCATCGTCATCGCGGGCGCGGGATCGGCGTAGAAGTTGCCCTTCGCGTAGGCGGCCACACCGTGGCCCATCTCGATGATGCAGGAGCCGAAGCCGTCGAAGCGCCGCGCGCCGCTCCGCCCGGCGATCTCCGCGGCGATGTTCTCGGCCACCACCTCGCCCTGGCCGTCGGCGAAGACCCCCGCCTTGGGAAGCGGCAGACCCACGGGCAGTTTGATCAGCGTCGTGTCCCCGATGGCGAAGACGCGCTCGTGGCCCGTCTGGAGCGTCCCCTTGTCCGCCGGGACCCAGCCGGGCTCGGCGGTGAGCCCCGCCTCCTTGACGACCGGGGAGCACCGGTGGGGCGGGACGACGACGAGGAGGTCGTAGCCGGCGCGGACCCCGTTCTCGAACGCCAGTTCCCGCCGCTCCGGATCCACGGCCACCACCTTGTGCTGTGGGTGGAAGCCGACCCCGCGGCCCTCGACGAGGCCCTTCACGGCTTCCCCCATCGCGCGGCCCGCGACCGGCATGGGCAGCGTCTCGGGCGTGTAGACGTCCACCTGCGTCCGCTCGCCCAGTCCGCGCCGGCTGAGCGAGGCCTCGATGAGCATGGCGGCCTCGTAGGGCGCCGCCGGGCACCTGAAGGGCAACCCGGCGATGAGCACCGCCACGCGCCCCTCGTGGAACTGCCGGAGGGCATCGCGCAGCCCCAGCGCGCCCTCGAGATCGTAGACGTTGTGGCCGGCGCCGTCGAGACCCGGGATGCCACCGAGCCATCCCTCGGCGCCGAGGGAGACGACGAGGTAGTCGGCGGAGAGCGTCTGGCGCTCGGTCTTCACCCGACGCGTCATGGGATCGATCTCCCGGATCTCGTCCTGGACCACCTCGATCCCCTTGCGCTCGAGGCTCGCGAGGTCGCGGGCGATCTCGTGAGGCTCACGCCAGCCGAGCATCATCCAGAGGAAGGAGGGGGTGAAAACGTGCTGGCGCTGGCGCTCGACCAGGACGATGCGGTGCTTCCGGTCGAGCCGGCGCCTCAGCATGTTGGCGGTGACGAGCCCCCCCACACCTCCTCCGAGAATCACCGTGGTCGCCATCGCCCGTCCTCCTCTATGCGCGCCGCGCCGCCACCGCCACGAAGGTTGCCCGCCCAGGCATCCACCGAGCGCCTATGGCCTCCCACCGCTCGAGCCAGCCGCCACTCCTCGGCCAGAACAGCGGTAGGAAGTGTACCGCGCTCCGCCACCGGGGCTCCGTGAAACCGCGCGCACGCAGCAGATCCCGCAGCTCGTCAGGGCTGAGAAAGGTCGCACCCCTCCAGACGGAAGGACCCACGAGACGCTTGAGCCGGCGCCAGGCGGTCCAGAGCCCCGCGCGAGCGAGGATCGCAGCCACGAGCCGCCCGCCAGGCACCAGGACACGGTGGCACTCCTCCAGGACGCGCCGAGGTTCACCCGCGAACTCGAGTCCGAGGATGACCGTCACGAGATCGACGGCACCGGCGCGCAAGGGTAATGCGTGCGCGTCGGCCCTGACCAAGTGGAGATCACAGCCGGCCTCGCGCGCCTTGGCGCGCGCGACGAGGAGCATGGGCTCGGAGACATCCACCCCCACGACCCTCAGGCCCCGCCGCGCCAGGGCCAGCGCGTAGCGCCCCGTCCCACACGACAGGTCGAGCGCCCGGACACCAGGCTTCTCGCCGACGAGGCCGAGCACCGCCTCCCTCTCGAGGCGGTCCACGAGCCGACCGAGCGGGGTCCCGTACCACGCATCGTATGTCGGCGCGAGCGTGTCGAACAGTCCGACCGCGGCCGCCTCCCGGCGCGATGTCTCCATTGTCAGAACGCGTAGCGGACGACGGTGTAGAGATTCGAGTTGGCCTCGAACTGACCGTAGTCGCTCCGGCGCGGGCCGCCGAAGACGTTCAGGCCGAGCGCGGCCGACAGGGCATCCGTGATCTGGTACCGCGCCTCCGGCCCCAGGTACCAGTCGCCGTCGCTCGGGCTCGCCAGCGCGAAGAGGCCGAGTCGGAGCGTCTGGTGGAACAGGAGCTGGGTGAGCCGGGCCGTCAGGACATGCCGGGCGGCGCCCCGGTGCGGCATCCCCGGGCCCCGGTTCCGCACGTACTCGCCGTGGTCCTCCATCACGTGGACGTAGTACTGCCCGGAGAGCGTGAGGTCCGGCACGATCTCCCTCTGGTAGCCAGCCAGGAGCCTCACCGAGGAGTTCTCCACCGCCGGGTCGCGTCCGGACCGATCATCGCGGGAGTCGTAGTAGCCCGCCTCGATGCTCAGCACGCCGCCGAGCACCGCCCCCTGGGCGCTGGCGCCGTAGACGCTCAGCGGCGGGAAGAAGAACCGGAGCCGCGGCCCCGGTTCCACCTCGCCGGCCGGCGCGTGGAAGAAGCCGCGATAGGCGTAGAGCGACAGGTCCCAGCCGAGGACGTTGCGCGACAGGCGCGCGCCGGCCTCGGTGTGCCCGAGCGACGCCTCGGGGTCGTCCGTGTAGCGCCGCTCCACCGCCGCCGCGGGATCGTGGAAGGCGAGCCGGCCGCCGGCCTCGGGGAGCGTGTCGGCCTCGAAGCGGGGAATGAGCACGAGCTGGAGCGAGGTGCCGGCCCAGTGGCCCGTGGCGCTGACGGCGTCCGACCCCTTCTTCAGGTACTCGAGCGGGAGCCCCGCGATGAAGGCCACCCAGTCCTTGGGGAAAACGTCGTTGACGAAGACCAGGTCCCCCACGCCCCAGGTGATGACCTGGCGCCCGATGCGCAGGTCCACGCTCCGCAGTCTGAGGTCGAGGTAGCCCTCCCGCAGCTCCCCGTCCACCTCGGGCACGAGCGCGTCGAGGATCATCTCGCCCTTGGCGGTGAGCCCCCACCACTCTCCCCGCGGCGTCAGCTCGACCCGGGCCCGCCCCTCGCCCAGGACGAAGGGCTCCCGGCAGGCGAGCCGCTGGGTGCGGGGGCATCGGTCTGGCTGGATCAGACGATACGCCGTCCCCGACTGCACGAAGCCGTGGAGCGGGACGCCGTCCTCGTCGGCCTCCGCGCCGCCCCCGAGCGCCAGGGTCGCGGCGGCGGCGAGCCACGCCAGCGCCGCGCGGCCTCTCACCGCACCAGCTCGGTCGGGGGGGCTCGGAGCGCGCGCTCGGTGAAGAGATCGGGGGCGAGCTTCTGGTTGTAGCGGACATCCGCGAACACGGCTTCCGTCCTGTGGCCCGTCTGGACATTCTTCATGACGCGCTTCGTGACAGTCCAGAAGCCCTGCGCCTCCTTGAGCTCCTCACCGCTGAAGACCCGCGCCAGCTCGCCCCGCCGATCGTAGTACTCCTCCTTGAGGGGCAGTCCCGTGGCCACGTCGATCCACGAGACCTTCCGGGTGAAGTCGGCACTCCCGGGATCCCTGGGGACGCTCTCTACCACGTGGGCGACCCGCTCACCGACCTTCTCCTCGCGGAGCCGCTTGTGGGCGTCCTCCTCGGGCTCGCGCCCCGAGACGTCCTCGTACGAGAAGTCGGAGCCGACGAAGCTCGTGTGCTTGTCGCTGGCCGCGATCCGCCGGACCAGCTTCAGCGCCGGGATGTAGAGCCAGCGGTCGTCGTCCCGCCCGGCGTACTTCCAGACCAGGAAGGCCAGGTCCCGGACGTCCGGGGGGCGGTGGAAGACGACGAAGTACCGCTGCTCCCCGCCTTCCTTGAGAGTGCGCCGGGTCAGGGTCAGCTCGCGGATGCGCTCGCCGCCGTCCTTCGAGACCAGCCGCATGGTCACGCGTGCCCGCATGTCCTCCCCGGCGTAGTACATGGCCAGATGTGCCCGCCGCATGAGCTCCTCGCCAGACGGGGCCTGGGCCGCCGCCGGCAAAGCGACCGCCCCGGCACCCAGCGCCGCCAGCAGCGCGCGGGCCGCCCAGCGTGGTCGAATCCGTCTCATCGAGATCCCTCCCGGAGCCCCCGGATCAGCCAGCGGGGGAAGAGCGCGACCACGGCCGTGAGGTACACCACCGTGGCCGCCGCGGAGAGCAGCATGATGGCGATCATGAATACCCCGACCGTGATGTACGGGGTGAGCGCCGCCGCGAGCATCACGGCAAAGCCCGAGGCGAAGAGCAGTGCGTTCTTCAGGATGCCGAGTCCCGGCCGCGCCGCCGTCCAGACCAGCGCTCCCTCGAGGTCGCCCGTTTCCCGGTAGCGCTGCTGGAAGCGGCTCACGAAGTGGATGGCGAAGTCGATGGCCAGGCCCAGCGACAGGGTGGAGAGCACCGAGATCGGCATGTCGAAGTCCTTGCCGAGGAAGCCCACCATCCCGTAGATCAGGACGACGGTGAAGAGCAGGGGCAGGAAGCTCACGACCCCCCAGCGCAGCGAGCGGTAGTTCAGGACGAGGAGCACGAGCACGAGCACGCAGGAGGCGATGAACCCCTCGAGCATCCCCACCAGGACCTCCTGGTTCCACACCATGTTGAAGTAGGCGATCCCCGCGGGCCTGAGCTCGGCCCCCGGGATCGGGTGAGACGCCAGGTGGTCTCGGGCCGCGGCGAGCACCCCCGCCGTGTGGGTCGCGTCCCAGCTCCGGAGCTGGACCATGACGTTGGCCTTCCGGGCGGGGTCGTCCACCACGTTGCTGAGCTCACGCTGTCGGGCGGCCATGCTGAAGAGGAGCAGCGCCTGGGCCGCCGCCTCCTGCGAGTCGGGGATGATCTCCTGTGCCGGGTCGTTGTCTCTGAGCACCCGGTGAACCCGCTTGACGACATCGGCCACGGAGGTGGTCTTACCCACCACGGTCTCCCGCTCGATCCTCCGCTGCAGCCCCTCGAGGGCCCGCAGGAACTCCGGCCGCGTCACGGCGTCGGGCTGCTTGCCGTCGGCCACGAGGTAGAGAGTCGCCGTGCCGCCGAGCGCCCGGCTGAGCGCCCTGTCCGCGATACGGATGTCGCTGCCCGCCTTGAACCAGGCCACCATGTTGTTGTTCATGCGGATCTGCGTGAGCCCCACGGCCGAGGCCCCGAGGACGCCCGCCCCGACCAGGACCACGGCGGTCTTCCAGGCGACGCACGCCCGGCCCACCCGCGCCAGCCACCGGGACGCGGGCTCCGCCTCCCCGGGTGCGCCGGCCACCCGCCTCTCGCGCGCGATGGCCATGAGCGCGGGAACCAGGGTGAAGCTCATCACCAGGATGACGCCCGTGCCGAAGGCGACGAGCAGGCCGAAGACGCGCACGGGGATGATGGGCCCGATGGCGAGGGAGGCGAATCCGGCGATCGTCGTGAGGTCCGAGAAGAGCACCGGCGTCCCAACGGCGTTCATCGTCTGGAGGATCGCCTCCCGCCGGGTGCGCGCCTCCCGGCGCCGGAAGGCGAACTCGTTGAAGATGTGCACGGTGTCGGTGGAGATCGCCATGAGGAAGACCGGGCTCATGGAGGCCATGATGTGGACCGGGATGCCGAGCCCGATGAAGAGCCCCATGGCCCAGATGATGGCCAGCATGGCCACGACCATGTTGGCCGCCACCAGCCACCAGCTCCTGAACATGAAGAAGAGCATCCCGCACATGAGCAGCCCCGCCAGCGGCGAGAAGAGCCCCATCTGGCGGAACATCTCGGCGCCGAAGGTGTCGCGCGCCACGGGATCGCCCGCGACGTAGTAGCGCTCGGGCCCGGTGTCCGTCGCGGTGAGGCGGCGGATCTCCTCGGCGATGAGCTTGCCGTTGGCGCTCTTCTCGATGGGAACGTAGAGGGCGGTGGTCTTGCCATCGGCGGAGACGAGCCGGTGGACCAGCAGCGCGTTGCCGAGCACCTGCTGCCGGAGCCGGTCCGCCTCGGCCGCGTCGCGCGGGACCCTGCCCAGGATGGGGCGTGCATCGAGGGCGCCGTCGGCCACCGTGACGTCGTTCACGGTGGGCAGCGCCACCACGTCCCGGGCGATCACCCCGGGCAGGCGCAGCACCGCCTCGGTGAGCCGGCTGAGGCGCCCCAGGGTTTCCGGCGTGAAGATGCCCTGGTCGCTCTGGATGGCGACCACGAGTACATCCGGGTGCAGGCCGAACCACCCCTCCACCTGGTCGTTGTACTGCCGGACGGGTGAGGTGATCGGCAGCATGTTCTTGGGATCGGTGTCGGTCCGGATCCGCGGAAGCTGGCTGCCGAAGGCGAGCGTCAGGAGGAGGACGAGGACGAGCACCGCCCGGGGATGGTCTACCGACCATTCCACGGTGCGTCGGCGGACGCGATCCCACCGGGCTCCCATGAGAGATCCTAGAAGGCCCCGATCACCCGGTCGTGATCGCCGGCCCGAGGGAGGCCTGGTCCACGAGCACCCGCACGCGCCCCTCGCCCATCCCGACGATCCCGCCGAGCGCCTCAGACAGCGAGAGCCACGCGCCGGGCAGCGCCGACCGTCCCGGCAGCGCCGTGTAGACGCTGTCTCCCATCAGGGGCTCGCCGACAGGACGAAGGTCAGGAGGCGCTGCATCCCGTCACCGTGCCGCCCGGCTCCGCCGGGTCCCCGCCGCGGCCGCCTGGACCAGCCGCCGCCCGTCGGCGAGCTGCTCGAACAGCACCTCGCGCATGATGTCGAAGGCGCGGAGGATCTTGGGGTTGGCGATCCGGTAGTGGATGGTGGCGCCCTCCCGCCGGGTGAGGACGACGCGGCGCTGGCGGAGGATGGCCAGGTGCTGGGAGAGGTTCGGCATGCTCGTGCCCACGCGCCGCGCCAGCTCGGCCACGGCGATCTCCTGGTCCCGGAGCGCGTTGAGGATCTTCAGCCGCGTGGGGTTGGCCAGGATCTGGCAGACGCTGGCGTGCAGCTCGTAGATCTGGTCGTCGGTGGATGTCATGGGTTCCTCGATTTAGAATTTAACAGGATTCGAAAGTGATAGGCAAGCGAAAAGCTCGGGCGGTGAATGGGCGCGCGCGGCTGTCAGCCGGCCCTCGCGGGGACCGGCTGACAGGATTCCGACGACGAGGGCAGGGCGGGCGGAGGCCGCCCGCCCGCGACCCTCAGGCTTGCTGGATGGCGCTGAGCCTCCAGGCGTTGGGCCCGACCGGGCGGGCGAAGGTCCAGTACTCCTCGAACTTGACGGGCTCCGTGCGGCTGCCTTCCACCACCTGGCCGGTCGCCTCGTCGACGGTGTAGTCGAGCAGGTTGGCCAGGAAGCGCATGGTCACGAAGTCCTGCCCCGCCTCCTGCCACGCCTCGGTGGCCTCTACCGAGCGAACCGCGATGTTCTCCAGGCGGTTCACGCGGCGTTGCTGCCTCAGCCTGTCGCAGTCCTTCTGGAGGGTCGCCTGCATCTCGGGGGTCACGACCTCCCGCACCAACCCCATGTCCCGCCCCATCCAGGCGGCCTGGAGCTTGAAGAAGATGTCCGAGGCCTGCTCCGCGAAGCCTCGAGGATCGAAGCCCGCGTCCATCTGGCGGATGTGAGCGAGGCCGAGGTCCAAGTCGCTCGGCCCTGCCGGGGCCTCGACCGCCGCCGTCGTGGCGGCCGCCGAGCCGGGCTGCCACGAGGACACCTCGCTCCGACCGGGAACTCCATGGCCCGCCGACGTGGCGGAAACCGGCTGCTGGCGCCGCCTGAGCCATGAGAAGGCGAAGTAGGCCAGCGCACCTACAATGATGATCTCCATCAGCCCGATGCCACCGCCGAGCCCGTGGCCCATGCCGCCCCCGAAGAGCATGCTTCCGAGGAGGCCGCCGAGGACGAGGCCGCCGATCCCGCCCATGAGGCCACCCATCCATCCGGGGCGCTGAGGCGCCGGCTGCTGGAACGAGGAAGGCGGCGCCGCGGAACGGCTGGGCGACATGGGCGCCGGAGATGGCCGAGCCGGCGCCGAGTAGCTCCGCGACCCGCGGCTGCCGCTGAAGCCGCCGCCGCCGGCGCGGGCCCAGGCATCCGCCGCCCAGAGGGCTGGGAACAGGAGTGTCAGGGCGAGCGCGACCATCGTGAGTGAACGCTTCATAGGGGGGTGTCCTCCTGGGCGCATTATACGCGTCTTTGCCCGGTTGCCCGGCTTGACCTTCTCCCCCAACCCCGTCATAGGGTGCCCCCGGGGCCGTCGGGGCCCCGGCAATCCCCGGAAGCCAAGTGCTCCACCCCGAAGGTCGAGTCCGAGGAGACCATGGACTACTCGACCTACCGGACGATCCGAGTCGATCGCGAGGGCGGCGTGCTCACCGTCACACTGAACCGGCCCGAGAAACTCAACGCGATCGACGCGGCACTGCATGCCGAGCTGGCGGGGATCTTCGCCGACGTCGGGCGGGACCGGGAGGCTCGCGCCGTGGTGCTCACGGGAGCCGGGCGCGCCTTCTCGGCCGGCGGGGACACGGACTGGTTCAAGGCCGATGATCCCAGTGCCTGGCAGCTCGTCCAGTGGGAGGCGAAGCGGATCATCCACGACCTGCTCGACCTGGAGATCCCCGTCATCGCGGCGGTCAACGGTCCTGCTGCCGGGCTCGGCGCCACGCTGGCGCTCTTCTGCGAGACGATCTTCATGGCCGAGGGGGCGAGGATCGGCGATCCCCACGTCAAGATGGGGATCGTCGCCGGAGACGGGGGCGCGATCATCTGGCCATGGCTGGTCGGACCCGCCCGCGCCAAGGAGTACCTGATGACGGGTGACCTCCTCAGCGCGCAGGAAGCCGAGCGAATCGGGCTCGTGAACCACGTCACGCCGGCCCAGGAATGCGTTCCCCGGGCGGAGGCGTTCGCCCGGCGGCTCGCGGAGGGTCCCGTCCTCGCGGTGAAGGGAACGAAGGTCTCGGTGAACAAGCTGCTGAGGGAAGCTGTCAACCTCGTGCTCGACACCTCCCTGGCGCTGGAGGCCCAGACTTTTACGAGCGAGGACCACCGGGAGGCCGTTCAGGCCTTCATGGGAGAAGCGACCAGCCCGATTCCTCGGCAGGTAGGGAAAGCCATCCTCATTCCCTGCTGATTTGTTTCCACGCCCTGTCGGTCCCTCCGGCGACGCGCAGTCCTGATCTCCAGAAAATCAGCTCCTTGCCGAGCCGGCATCTCTGGAATGCATCTTGCTACTGCATTCGGCAGGAGTAGGAAGTCGGACAAGAGGGCAGAGGTCGCCGGACCTGAAGGGAGGAATGGACATGGGCACTGCGACGGTCAGCACAGGACGCCCACGAGTCAGAGCAGGCGTGGGGGCCAAGCAGCGCGGAGCCAAGACCGTGCCGGGACGCCCCCTGCGCCCGGCAGCAAGCGGGGCGTCGCGCTCAGAGCTCCCTGCCATCGTGAGCGTGTTCTTCCACACGGACGGCACCATCTGTCACTCGTGGTGCGGGCGCCCTCTCGAGTTCCACGGCAGCCGCGGCGGACTCGAGCTGGATTTCTTTTGCACCCGGTGCATGGAGCACGTGACGCTGCCCCAATCCGTGCTCTCCCGCATCCCGGTGGGCCCGGGGATGTAGCAGACCCTGGAGGCCGCCGTGAACGCCTACGCCTCATGGCGAGCTTCATCGCGCGCCCATGCGGGTAGCCGAACTGCGGATCCCAGGCCATGACGCGGCTCATGGCGGGCGGCTACTCGAAGTCGTAGCGGAGCCAGGTCTAGGACAGCTCTGCTTCCGGGCCGGACCGGGATGCTCGGAGGCGTCTCTCAACCTGACGGTGGGCATGGCGATCTCCTCAACCTCCAGCGAGCGGCGGGAACATCGTCAACGCATCGCCTTCGACCAGGATTTGCCCGGGGTCCACGTCGCGGCCGTTCACCACGACAAGGCAGGGGAGGTCGAGAGGGATCTGCAGCGACTGCATGACCTGGCCGACCGTGGCGCCTTCGTCGAGCACGAGGGTCACGCCCTCGCCACCCGCTGCGTCGGGAAGATAGGCTGAGAGGGTTGCGAAGAGATGGACCCGGACCCTCACCTGAAGCCGCCCTGACCCTCCTCCTTCCCGGCAGGCAGAACCAGCGCCACCCGGAGCCTATCGCCGGGGAAGATGCGGCCGGCGTCGGTGAGCCGGTTCCATGTCACGATCTCGGCCGGCGAGACCCCGTAGCGCTTGGCGATGCCGCCCACCGTCTCCTGGGCCTTGACGACGTGGATCTTTCGGGACGGGAGCCTTGCGTGAGACGCCTTCGCGGCCTGGTGAGGGCCACCACGCCTCGCCGACACCTCAACAGTCGGTACGGCCTGCCTCCGGAAGGCGGCCCGCAGGATCGACGCGCCCCCGACGGGAACCTTGAGAGCATAGGGACTCCCGGGCGGCGTCTCGGCACGCCGGAGCTCCGAGTTGAGGCGCTTCAGGTCGCCACCGGCGATCTGGGACATCCCGGCCAAGCGGTTGAGCGGCATCAGGGGGGGAACGTGGATGACTTCGTAGCGGAGCGGATCCTCAGGTGTGACGGAGAACCCGTAGCGATCCGGCTCCCGGGCGATCAGCGCCGCGGCCTGGATGGCGGCGACGAAGCTCTTCGTCTCCTCAGCCAGGAGGGGTGTCCGGCTCAGCTGCCAGAAGTCGCTGGTGCGCAGCTTCTGGACGGCACGGGAAACCCGCATCTCTCCGGCGTTGTACGCCGCCTGGACGAGATGCCAGGAGCCGAATGAGGCGAAGAGGTCCTTGAGGTGGTCGGCCGCGGCCCGTGTTGACTTTTCGGGATCGAGTCGCTCGTCGACCCAGCGGTCCACGCGCAGCCCGTAGCGGCGGGCGGTGGGAGCCATGAACTGCCAGAGGCCCCTGGCGCCGGCCCGGGACACCGCCACGGGATCGAACCCGCTCTCGATCATGGCGGTGAAAGCGAGATCCTCGGGCAACCCCCGCTGGGTGAAGATCTCCCGGATCATCTCCAGGTACCGACCCGAGCGAGACAGCCAACGCTCCACCACGGCCCGACGATGCCCGGTCTGGAACCGCTCCACGAAGTAGCGAACCTCGGGCCGGTCCTGGACGACGTAGGGAGGCAGACCCCCCAGGGTGACGGTGGCACTCCTCGGGACGGGGGGCTCGGGCTGCGCCTCCGAACCGTGCTTCGACGAAGTCCGGGAACTATCCTCTCCCCGCTGATGTTGCCCCGATGGGGGGGAGTCGCCGAGCTCGAGGCTGAACAAGCCGTAAGGCCTTGCAACCGAGGGCGTTTCCGGCTGAGTCTGAGCGAGAGCCGCCTCGGCGAGGCCACGGACGGACGCCGGGTAGGGCTCCGGCGCCGCTGCCCCCGGCTGAGCCAAGGCACCGGCATACAGGAGCGCTAAGCCGATCAGGAGACGCTTCGATGAGAGCAGCATGAGGACAGTGAAGGTCTGCAGTTTTTACCATGGCAGGCCCCTCGACGTCAACTGCGGAGGGACCGGGGCAGGAGATTGTTCTTGACAGAGGAGCGTCAGACTACGTAAGGTGGGGCGTTGCGAAGAAGCGTTTGTTGATGGGTACTTATATTCGATCGAAAGGAGGTGAGAACCTATGAACAGAATGATGGCGCTGCTGGTAAGCATCGCCTTCTCCCTCACCGTCGTCGGGCTTGCCGCTGCGCAGACCAAGCCGGCCACCGAGACGGGCAAGGCCGCCGCCCCCGGCCAAGAGGTGAAGAAGGAGCAGGTGGAGAAGAAGGCCGAGAAGAAGGCCGAGAAGAAGGCCCAGAAGAAGGAGACCAAGGCCGACTGCCTGAAGGCGGCCAAGGACGACGCGGCCAAGGCCGACTGCGAGAAGAAGTTCGTCGCCAAGAAGGCGGAGAAGAAGGAAGCCAAGGTCCAGAAGAAGGCCGAGAAGGCGGAAGCCAAGCCCGAGAAGAAGTAGTCTCCGCTGCTGGCAGCCGAACCTTCGAGCGCTCGCCGGCGCACCACCCTCAGCGGGTGGTGCCCTGGCGGCGCTTGCCGGCATCTCCGAGGGAGTCCGGGGGTCTCGACTCCTCCCGCACCCCGGTCATCCAGCCGTTCCGGTCGTTGAGGGTGACGGTGGCCACTTCGCTCGTCCGGATGTGAAGGCGCATTCGCCAGTACGTGATGGCCGTGGAGCCAGTGCGCTCCAAGTTGCCTGTGAAGTGCCCCGCCTCCCGTTTCGGGAGTCTCCGACCTCGAACGGGGTGTTCCGCATTGTGCCAGGCCAGGAGCAGCCAGTCCCCGGCGGGCACCCCCGAGAACCGGAACCGCCCGTCGACGTCGCTCACCTCGCCTCGGACCAGCTCGCCGGCACCGGCAGCCAGCAGCGCGCGCTCGTACGCCTCGCGGGCCGCCACTACCCGCGCCGCTCCGTCGGTATAGCTCCGGAGGGACTCCCGGAGACCGGCCTTGATCCGATCCAGTTCCCGCTCGAGCGCGGCAGAGTCGGGGACGAGCATCACGGCCACCGACCCGTAAGGGACTGGAGGCCCCATCGGCGTCTGCGAGTCAGCGCGGGCTGTACCGACAACCTCCCCCAGCAAGCCCCGGGAAAGGCCCGCGAGATAGGGCGCCACGAGCGCTGAGAGGTCTTCGGCGGCGCCCGCCGGTCCCCAGGCGGTGGCGCACAGCAAGGCTGCGCCGAGGGCAGCCCGGCAGCCCCTCACGCCGGGTCCTCCTCGGGACGCGTCTTCCAGCGCCGATGCAGCCAGAACCACTGATCGGGAGCCCGGCGAATGGCCGTCTCTATGGCCCGGTTGAACGATGCCGTGTAAGACACCACGTCGCCGTCGCCCGGAGCGGGGAGCGCGGGCTCGATCTCGACGTGATGACGCCCGTCCGGCTGGCGCCGGATGAACACCGGGATCACGGGGGCGCCGGTCCGGAGCGAGATGACGGCGAGGCTTTTCGACGTCGACGCCGGGACGCCGAAGAACGGCGCGAACACGCCGGTGCCGCGCGAGGCGTTCTGGTCCAGCAGGATCCCGACCATCCGGCCTCGGCGAAGGGCGTCGATGATCTCCCTGAGGCCGCGACGCCTGGTGATCAGCTCGACTCCACTCCGCTCGCGAAAACGCTCCACCACCCGGTCGAGCAGAGGATGGTCCAGGGGTCGGACCACCACCGAGAGGGCGAAGCGAGTCAGCGCGTGGCTGGCGGCCAGCAGCTCCCAGTTCCCGTAGTGGGCGGTGAGGACCAGGATCCCGCGTCCCTGAGCCGCAGCTGCCTCGAGATGGTTCACCCCGCGCATCTCGACCCGGGAGAGCAGCACCGACGGGGACCGGAAGAAGAACACGCAGGCCTCGACGAGGTTCATCCCCAGGTGCTCGAAGGAGCCGCGGCCGACGCGGGTCAGCGCGGATCGGGCCCACTGCCCGCCGAAGGCGCGAGCGAGGTTCTCGACAACGACGGCTCGTCGGCCTCTGAGGAGCACCCAGGCGAGATCGCCGATCCTCCGGCCGAGCCAGAGCCCGAGGCGCGCCGGGAGATACGCCAGCGCCAGGCCCGCGGGGGCCAGCAGCGCGGCGGCCGTCCATCCCAGGACGGAGCTCGAGGCTCCGCGCCTGGCCCTCATCCGTGGGGCAGGACCAACCAGGCCAGGGCCGCGATGCCGCCCGACAGCGGGATCGTGAGGATCCACGCCCAGATGATACGACCCGCCAGCCCCCACCTCACGGCGGAGAGGCGCTGCGTCGCGCCGACGCCCACGATGGAGCCGGTGATGGTATGGGTCGTGCTGACGGGGATCCCGCCCGCCGCGGTGCCGATGAGCATCACCGCACCGGCCGCCTCGGCGCAGAAGCCACCGATCGGACGCAGCTTGGTGAGGCGCATTCCCATGGTCTTCACGATGCGCCAGCCGCCGGCGAGCGTGCCGAGGCCGATGGCCATGTGAGCCGCCATGATCACCCAGAAGGGGACGTAGAACTCCGGGCCCAGGTAGCCTCCCGTGAAGAGGAGGATGGCGATGATGCCCATGGTCTTCTGGGCGTCGTTCGTCCCGTGGCCGAGACTGTAGAACGCGGCCGACACCAGCTGGAGGCGCCGGAACAGCCCGTCCACCCGGCTGGGCCGCAAGCGTCGGACCACCCACAACGTCGCCACCATGAACACGAACCCCAGACAGAGCCCCATGACGGGCGCGAGCACGATGAAGAGCGTGATCTTGAGCAGTCCCGACGGGATCAGCGCGCCGAACCCGGCTTTCGCCACCGCAGCCCCCGCGAAGCCGCCGATGAGGGCATGCGAGGAGCTGGAGGGGATGCCGTAGTACCAGGTGATCAGGTTCCACGCGATGGCGCCCGTGAGCGCGCCCAGGATGACCCAGTGGTCGACGACCCCCGAGGCCACCACCCCTTTCCCGACCGTCTTCGCCACGTTGACCCCGAAACCAAAGGCCGCGGCGAAGTTGAAGAAGGCCGCCCACACCACGGCCTGGGTGGGAGTGAGCACGCGGGTGGAGACCACAGTGGCGATGGAGTTGGCCGCGTCGTGAAAGCCGTTGATGTAGTCGAAGGCGAGGGCAACCAGGATGATGGCGATGACCAGCAGCAGCGGGGCCGTCATGGAGCGAGGCTCACGCCATCTTGAGGACGATGCCCTCGATGACGTTCACCACGTCCTCGCAACGATCGGTCACCGACTCCATGGTCTCGTACAGCTCTTTCCACTTGATGACCTCGATGGCGTCGGTCTGTCCGTCGAACAGCGAGGCAAGCTCGTCCCGCAGCAGCCGGTCCGCCTCGTTCTCGAGCCGGTTCACCTCGACGCAGTGCTTGTGGTACAGCGGCGACAGCGTTCGCAGGCAGTGCACCGCACGGTCGGTCTCCTCGGCCGTCTTGACGATGATCCTCGCCATGCCCACGCAGCCCTGGGTGGGAGCCGTGATCTTGTAGAGGAGCAGGCGGTCTGCCACCGCGTCGATCAGATCGAGGACGTCGTCCAGCCGGCTCGACAGGGCGTAGATGTCCTCGCGGTCGATGGGGGTGATGAAGGTCGTGTTGAGCCGGCGCACCAGCTCGTGCGTGAGGGTGTCACCGGCATGCTCGAGGTCCTTGATCCGCTGAGCCTTCGCCTTGGCCTCCGGGTAGTCGAGCGTGAGCTCCTCGAGGACCCGCGCGGCGGCGACGATGTTCGACCCCTGCTGCTCGAAGAGGTCGAAGAACTTCTCCTCGCGGGGAAGGATCCGGAACATGGGGGTCAAGCTCCTGCGGCGGAACTGCATGCGATGCGCATCGGTCGCGGCGCCGGCGGCCGCTGACCCGACTGTAGCGAAGGCCCCCCGCCGTGTCAATGGCCCGGCGGCCCCCCGGCGGCCATGTTGACAGGCCTCGCGCGCGGCCGATACGATGGCGTCATGGCGCGTCGATCCACCGGCACTCGCCGCTCACTTCGCTGTCCGCGGTGCGGCGGCGTCGTCGCCTGGGAGGGTAACCCGAACCGGCCGTTCTGCTCGCTGTCCTGCCGGCTCATCGATCTCGGCGTGTGGCTGGACGAACGCTATCGGATCGCGGGCGAACCCGTCCCGAGCGACTCGCCGCCGGAGGATCGCATCCCCGCAGGCGGCGGATGACCGACCTCTTCGGTGACCCCGCCGGCTTCCTACAGCGGCTCGTCCTCCAGGTTCCCGCCCTCCTCCTCGCCGTCACCGTCCACGAGCTCGCGCACGGACTGCTGGCCGACCGGCTCGGCGACCCCACGGCACGCCTCCAGGGGCGGCTCACGCTGAACCCGCTGCCGCACATCGATCCCCTCGGCGCGCTTGCCTTCGTGCTTGCGGGCTTCGGCTGGGCGAAGCCAGTCCCCGTCAACGCCTACAACCTGAGGCATCCCGTACGAGACATGGCCTGGATCGCGGCCGCGGGGCCTCTGTCGAACTTTGTGACCGCCTTCCTCGGCCTCGTCGCTGTGGGGCTTGCGCGGCAGATCGCCGACATCCCGCTGATCGGCGCGCCCCTGGTCGGAATGCTCGTGTGGATCTACCAGTTCAACCTGGCGCTGGCGATCTTCAACCTGATCCCGCTGCCCCCGCTGGACGGGGGCCATTTCCTTCCGTATTTCCTCCCGCGTCGTTCCTGGGCGCGTCTGCACCAGCTGGAGCAGTACGGACCGTTTCTCCTGTTGCTGCTCGTCATGACGGGGGCGACCCGCTACGTCCTGGGGCCTGCGTTCCATCTGGTGAGCAGCGCGTTCATCACCATCGCGCGGCTCCTTTTCTAGCGAGGTGGCGGCGCAGAGGAAACGAAAGGCGCCCGGACCTTTCGATCCGGGCGCCTGAATTACCCCGGCGGCGACCTACTCTCCCACGCCGTTACCAGCGCAGTACCATCGGCCCTGGAGGGCTTAACTTCCGTGTTCGGGATGGGAACGGGTGTGGCCCCTCCGGCATCGCCACCGGGAGTCGGGTGGCAACCGAATACGATGATTCTCGAGTGCAGCCAAGCGATGTCATCGATGAGTGCAACGTGGTCAAGCCGCACGGCCGATTAGTACCGCTCGGCTGAACGCCTCACGGCGCTTACACCTGCGGCCTATCAACCTGGTAATCTTCCAGGGGCCTTCAGAGGGCTTGCGCCCTGGGAGGTCTCATCTTGAGGCGGGTTTCGCACTTAGATGCCTTCAGCGCTTATCCCTGCCGGACATAGCTACCCAGCGGTGCTCCTGGCGGAACAGCTGGCACACTAGCGGTCCGTCCACCCCGGTCCTCTCGTACTAGGGGCAGCTCCTCTCAAACCTCCGACGCCCGCGTCAGATAGGGACCGAACTGTCTCACGACGTTCTAAACCCAGCTCACGTACCGCTTTAATGGGCGAACAGCCCAACCCTTGGGACCTGCTC
>JACPIQ010000099.1 GCA_016188005.1 Candidatus Rokuibacteriota bacterium
CGACAAGCTGAACAGCCTGCTGTGGTCGACCGAGCCGGCCCCGCGCACCATCGAGGCCCCCGTGTACGATCTCTCGGCTGCGTGAGGACCGGAGAAGGAAAGGAGGGCGCATGATCGAGGAGAAGGTGATCGCGTCGTGGAAGTACAGGAAGGGCACGCTGGACCAGAAGACGGCGAGCCTCTGCTACCTGGCGGCCAATCTCGCGGCGGGCAACACCCACTGAGCCAAGCGCGACCTGGCAGGTGCCAGGGCCGCCGGGGCGACGGAGGACGAGGTGCGGGAGGCGATCAGTTTCGCCATCCGGGCCAATGCCGCCAAGACGCACGCCGACATCCTCAAGGTGTACGAGGCGCCATAGGCGCGGGGCGCAGGAGATCGCCATGGCCGAGATCACTCTGACCTCCGCCTTCTCGACGGTGCCCGGGCCGGACCAGGAGGCGATCAGGCGGCTCCTGACCGAGACCATCGACCAGATCGCGCGCGACGACGGGTCATTCACGCGGGCGAAGGTCGTGTTCACCGAGTCGGACGAGCGCTGCGGGCTCACCGCGGAGCTGGACGGGGTCAAGAAGGAGGGCGTGCCGCTCCAGCTCGATCTCGAGCAGCTCGAGGACGCCCAGACGGGCGCGGGGGCGCGGGCGCAGCTCAAGGAGGCGCTCCGGCTCTACTTCCGGCGGGTGATGGGCCGGGGATGAGCCAGGATGCGGGCGCGCTCCTCTTCGTCTACCGGGACTGCCTCTTCACGGTGGCCGCTGGCGTCCAGCCGCCGAAGGCGGGCTCGCTCGTGTTCTGCCGGCATCTGACCTTCCGCCCCGACGAGTGGGTGTGCGAGATCGGCGCCGGGGTCGGGCTCGCGGCCGTGCTGGCCGCCCGGGCCGGCTGCCAGGTCATCGCCACCGACGTGCTGCCCGAGGCGGTGGCCTGCGTGAAGGCCAATGCGTTGCTGAACGGCGTCGCGGACCGCCTGGACGCGCGGCTCGGGGACTGCTACGACCCGGTGCGCCGGCTCGAGTTCGACCTGATCTGCTCGAGCCCGCCGCAGATGCCGACGCCGCCGGACCGGGAGCGCGATGACGCCATGGCGGCGGCGGACAACGGCGGGCTCGATGGCTGGGCCGTCCTCGACCGCGTCATCGCGGGGGCGCCGGCCCACCTGGCCCCCGGCGGGCGGCTCGTCTTCACGCTCTTCGAGTTCCTGGGCCGCGAGCGCGCCTTCGCCAAGCTCGGGGCGGCCGGCCTCGAGCCCTCGGTGCTTGCCCGGGAGAGGCAGCCCTTCCCGCGGCTCGGCTACGAGCGCATCGAGCACCTCCGCGCTCACGATGTCGAGCGCACGCTGCCCGCCGGGGGGTGGCCCTCCACGGTGGAGCGCTACGTGATCCAGGGGCTCCGCGCGCCGTGACGCGTCCACGGGTCCTCATCGTCAACGCCGACGACTGGGGCCTCACCGCCGGTGTCAGCCGCGGGATCCTCCATGCCTACCGCCACGGCATCGTGACCAGCACCACGCTCCTCGTCACCCGGCCGCTGGACCCGACGTTGCTGGAGGAGCTGAGCGGCTCGGGGCTCGGCGTGGGCCTCCACCTCAACCTCACGCTGGGCGCGCCGGTGTCGCCGGCCAGCCGCGTGCCCTCCCTGGTGGACGGCGAAGGCCGCTTCGTCCGGGATGCGCGAGCCGTGGCGGGGCGCGCGAAAGGTGACGAGGCACGGATCGAGTTCGGCGCCCAGATCGACGCCTTCCGGCGGATCATGGGAGGCTTCCCCACGCATCTCGACAGCCATCACCACGTGGGCAGGCACGAGCCGCTGCTGGACCTGATGGTCTTCTTCGCCCGCGCCCTCAGGGTCCCGATGCGGGCGCAGGACGCCTCCGTGCGGCAGGCCGCGCGGAAGGCGGGCGTGCGCACCCCGGAGCACTTCATGGGGGAGTCGGGACCCGAGCCATACTGGTCGGGCGAGCGCGTGCTCGAGCAGCTGCGGGCGTTGCCCGAGGGGGTGTCGGAGTTCATGACCCATCCGGGCTACTTCGACGAGGAGCTCGCTTACAGCCGCTACGGCCGGCAGCGCGAGGCGGAGCTCGAGGGGCTCACCGATCCGGCTGCCCGGGAGCTGATCGCCCGCGAGGGCATCCGGCTCGCCACCTTCGCCAACCTGTGACGGGCCTCGTGGCCTCCTCACCCCGCCCTCTCCCCCGGCCGAGGAGGAGAGGGCGGGGAGGGGGCGCGCGGGGTGAGGGGATGATCATCTGACGCCTCGGCCGGTGGTGATCGGGGTGGACGTCGGCGGCACGACGACGGCGGCCGGGCTCGTGGCGGGCGACGGCCGCGTGCTGGCCGTCGCGCAGGGGCCGACCCACGCCGGCGGGCCGGGCGGAGCGCTCGCCACGCTCGTGGAGCTGATCGAGCGAATCAGGGCCGAGGCGCCGCCGCGCGACCTCGAGGCCAGCGCCATCGGCATCGGCGTGCCGGGGACGGTGGATGCCGAGACGGGCACCATCGGCGCCGAGGCCCACTACGTGCCGGAGCTGGCGCATGTGCCGCTGGCCGCGACGGTGAGCGGGCGGCTCGGGCTCCCCGCCTTCGTGGATAACGACGTCAACGCGCTCGCGCTCGGCGAGTGGATGTTCGGCGCCGGGCGTGGGGCGGCCTCGCTCGTGCTCCTGGCGCTGGGGACGGGCGTGGGCGGGGGCATCATTCTCGACGGCCGCCTCGTGCGCGGGCACGGGGGGTACGGGGGCGAGCTGGGGCATGTGCCCATCGACTTCGACGGCCGCCCGTGCATCTGCGGCGGGCGCGGCTGCCTCAAGGCCTATGTCTCCGGCACCGACATCGCGCTGGAGGGCTCGCGGCGGCTCGGCCGCGCGGTGACGGCGCCCGAGGTGTTCCGGCTCGCGGCCGCAGGCGAGGCGACGGCCGAGCTGCTGGTGACCGAGGTGATCGCGGCCCTCGGGGCCGGGCTCGCGGTCATCGTCAACGGCCTCAACCCGGAGCGGCTGCTCCTGGCAGGGGGCGTGGCCGAGTCGTTGCGCCCGCTCGAGACCCGCGTCCGCGCCGCCTGCGCGGGGCACGCCTTCGCCGGGGCCTGCCGGACGACGGCCCTCGGGATCGTCCCGCTGGACAAGGGCTCCGCCGTCCGCGGCGGAGCGGCGCTGGCCCATTACGAAACCCGAAGACGCGAGGGAGCGACAGCATGAGAGCCATCACGCTGCACGGAACGGGGGATGTGCGGGTGGAGTCGGTGCCGGATGCGCGCGTGGTGGACCCCACCGACGTGGTGGTGCGGATCACCACCAGCGCCATCTGCGGGTCGGATCTCCACCAGTACCACGGGCGGGTGCCGGGGCTGCCCAAGGGCGTGGTGCTGGGCCACGAGTTCATGGGCGTGGTGGAGGCGGTGGGGGGCGAGGTCCGGAAGGTGCGCAAGGGTGATCGCGTGATCGCCCCGTTCTCGATCTCCTGCGGTTTCTGCGACTGGTGCCGCATGCGCTTGCCGACCCAGTGCTCGACCACGGGACGGGCGGTGTTCGGTGGGCGCTTCGGCGCCCAGTACCCCGGCGGTCAGGCCGAGGCCATCCGCGTGCCCTTCGCCGACCACATGTGCGAGAAGGTGCCCGAGGGCATGGCCGACGAGGAGGCCTTCTTCCTCGGCGACATCCTCTCCACCGGCTACTGCTGCGCCGAGAACGCGGGCATCCGCCCCGGCGACACCGTGGCGATCTTCGGTGCCGGGCCCGTGGGGCTCTTCGCGCTCCAGTCGGCGCATCTCTTCGGCCCGAGCCGGGTCTTCGTGGTGGACCGCGTGGGCTACCGGCTCGACCTCGCCGAGGAGCTGGGGGGCATCCCGGTGAACCTCGACACGGGCGACCCGGGGGAGCAGCTGCGCGCGCTCACGGGCGGGCGCGGCCCCGACGCCGTGCTCGAGTGCGTGGGGCACGAGACCCCCTTCGCCCAGGCGATCCTCGCCGTGCGCGCGGGGGGCTCCGTCTCCTCCGTGGGCGTCTACGTGGAGCCCTCCATCGGCTTCCCCGCCCGCGAGGCCTTCTTCAAGGACCTCTCGCTCAAGATGGGCATCTGCAACGCGCGCAACTACATCGTGCCACTGTTGCCGCTCATCCAGGCGGGCCGGCTCAAGCCCACCCGGATCATCACCCACACGATGCGGCTCGACGAGGCGCCCAGGGGTTACGCCATCTTCGACCGGAAGGAGGATCGCGCCATCAAGGTGATGCTCAAGCCCTGACCGCGGCGAGCCGGAGGCGTCGCCCAGGACACCTCCCCGCGCGGGCTCGCCGGGCCCTGGCCGGGGGGGAGGCATCACGGGGCCGGGCTCGCAGGGGTGTCAGCGGGCTTTACAGAACCCCGTGGCCCGCGGCTGCGCAAAGGGCATCGGGCTGAGGACAGCTGGTATGTCGGCGGCTTCCGGGGGGCCTGACGGCCTGGTTTGCCCCTTGCATGGGACTCGATCGTTCTGTGTCACTTGGGGGACTGTGGCGTGGGGCGCTCCCTCGGCCTTGCCGTGGGTAAGGGCGGGCTTGACTGTCGTCCGAGGCGCCCCTAGAGTGGCCCCGGACTGGTTCGAGGGGTTGGAGGTTCTGCAGTAGGGCTCCAAGGGAGGCTGGACCAATGCTGAGATTCTTGCACGCTGCTGCGGCGCTGTCCGTGACGGTCATCCTCTGGCCCACCTTCGTCCTCGGCCAGCCGGTGAAGGCGGGAGTGGTGGCGACACTCGAGGGCACCGCGACGGCCAAGCGCGTGGCGGTGGCCCAGCCGGTTTCCCTGAAGTTCAAGGACGACGTCTTTCTCCATGACCGGATCGCGACCGGTGAGCGGTCTCTCGCCCGCGTGCTCCTGGGCGGCAAGGCGCTGGTGACGGTGCGCGAGCTGTCGGTGCTCAGCATCACCGAGGTGCCGGGGCGGGCGACGGTGGAGCTGGAGGCGGGCAAGGTCGCCGTCACGGTGGCGCGGGAGCGGATGCGCCCGGGCGAGGCCATCGAGATCCGGACGGGGAACGCGGTGGCGGCCGTGCGCGGGACCGTGGTGGTCGCCGAGGTCAGCCGCGCCTCAGCTCAGGTGGGCGCCGCGGGCGCCGGCATCGTCAGCGGCTTCTATGTGCTGAGCGATCCCACCGGGCAAGGCGTGGCGGTGACGCAGCTCGATCCGGTGACGCGGGCACCCATCGGTCCCCCGGCGATCCTCGCGGCGCTGCAGGGCTTCAGCGCGGCGGGAAGGGCGCCGGGCAAGGTGTCGCCGATCCCGCCGGGGCAGCTCGCGCAGGTCATGTCCGGGCTCCAGGCTCAGTCGGTTCAGCACAGCCAGCCCGCGAACCAGGGACAGATGGCGACGCAGGCGATCGAGACAGCGGTGACGCTGGTCAACGCGCTCATCGGAACGCCCACCTCCGGCGCGACGCCAGCGCCCGAGCTCCTGGTCGCGCCGACGTCGGTCGGCCCCCCGCCAGTGCCGGAGCCTTCCATCGTGGAAGTCCCGATCATTCCGATAGTGGCCAGTGACGCGACCCCCCCGCCCCCGATAATCCCCGCTTCCCCAGGCCCCTGCACGGGCTGCGGCACGATCCTCCCGCCAGGGAGCAGCGTGGCCCTGGCGCCCGGCGAGCCTCTGGTCACCTTCGGGACCGGCACGTTCACGTCTGCGTCGCCAGACCCCCTCGTCCTGATCGACTCGTCCGCGGTGACAGGCTCCTCCGCGAGCCTGATCCCGGTGGGGTCGGGGACGGCGGTGTCCCTGGCCGGGCCCGCGCTCGATGTCACGGCCCCCCCCGCCACGCCCAGCGCGATCTCGGGAGTGACGAGCCTGCTCGACGTCAGCGGCAGCATCAGCAGCAGCACGCTGTCGCCCTTCATCGAGCTCGACCCCACGACCGTCACCACGAGCAGCCACTTCATCTCGATCGCCTCCGGGGGGAGCCTCTCGCTGGCGGGACCGCTGTTCGAGGACAGGGAAAGCGCGCTCACCGCCACCGGCCTCACGGCGGCCGGCAACTTCCTGGACGTGGCCGGCGCCCTCGGCAGCACGACGACCGAGCCGCTGATGCGGTTCACCAGCAGCAAGGTGACGACGGGGCTGAACTTCGCTCGCGTCACGGGCCCTCCCCCCGCGGGCGGCGCGAATGTCTCGATCGTCGGCTCGCTCGTCAAGGCCACGGGCTCGACCCTGGTCGTCGGCAGCTCCGGCGCCGGCGGCGCGGCCTTCGAGCCCGCCTTCGGACCGCGGCTCGGGGGGGCGCTGGACGGTGATGACCGCACGGCGCCCGTCGCCTTCGGCTTCGCCTTTCCGTTCCAGGGGAGCACCTACACGGGCGGCTTCCTGTCCACCAACGGGTTCATCTCGCTGGGCACCGACAACGGGCAAGGGTGCTGCAACGCCGACGTGCCCGCGCTGCTCGCGGGTTTCCCCCGCATCGCCGCGGTCTGGTACGATCTCTACCCGCCCGTGGGGAACGGCATCCACTTGAACACCTTCCCGGGTCGGGCCGTCATCACCTTCGACTCTGTGGCCGAGTTCTGCTGCTCCGGCAGCAATACGTTCCAGTTCCAGCTCCTCTCCGACGGGCGGATCGTCATGATCTGGGGCGTGATGACGAGCCCGGCCCTGGTCCATGTCAGCCTGGTCGGCGTGAGCCCGGGCGGCGGTGTCAGCGACCCAGGCGGGGTGAACTTCTCCGCGGCGGTCCCGTTCAGCTCGGGGGCCGTGGGCACGGTGTACGAGCTGTTCCCGAGAGGGTCCTTCGACCTGGCCGGGGGGTCGATCGTCTTCACTCCCAACGGTCTGGGCGGCTGGGACGTCTCGGGCGGCCTGATCTCCGATGCCGCGTTCCTGGCGCTCGAAAGCGGCGCCGTGGTGAGGGCGACGGGCGTGGACCTTCCGCTCGTCGAGCTGGTGACCACCTCGCTCACCTCCAGTGGCCTCTTCCTCTCTCAGTCGGGCGCCTCCCTGCTGTCCATCGAAGGGCCGCTGCTCAGCGCCACCGACAGTCCGCTCACGCTGCCCTCCGGCCTCGCGAGGATCCATGGCGGCAGTCGGCTCGTCAGCAGCTCGCTGATGCCGCTGGTCTTCCTGGACGGGGGGAGCCACTCCATCGCCACGGCCGCCGGGACGGCCATGTTCGACCTGTCCGGCACCGCCACGGCCGGCGAGACGGCCGACGGGGTCGCGCTGACGCTCGGGACGGAGCGGCCCCTGCAGACCGGGGACATCCTCCTCGAGGCCTCCGGGGCCACCGTGACCGGCGAGAAGGTCGTGAAGGTGGACACCGCCCTCCTCGAGGCCAGCGCCCCGCTGGTGAAGCTGGTGGCGGGCAGCGCATTGACCTCCGCCGTGGACGCGGTGGACCTTTCCCTGCGGGCGAAGGTCACGAGCCTCGGCCCCCTGCTTCGCCTCGATGCGAGCACGATGACCGTGACGAGCGGGGCCGCCGTCAACGTGGCGGGGGGGAGCCTGCTGAGGGTGACCGGGGACCTGATCCAGCTCAGCAACGGCAGCACGCTCACCCTGCTCTCGGGCCCGATCCTGAACGTCGCCGGCGGCTCGGTCGTCAACATCTCCGGCGCTCTGCTGGGGTTCAACGGCACCGGGGGGAACGCCGTCAACGTCACGAACGCGCTCTGCGCGCCCTGCACCAGCTTCAGCGGGATTCCCGTGGCCCTGACGGGGGGCGCCCTCGCGTCCAACGTGAGCATCGGGCCGAGCCCCATCCGCAATCCCACGCTGGGGTCCCTCGCGCTGTCGGGGTCGAGCGCTGCCGCCATCCGGGTGGACGGCGCGACGAGCCGGCTGACGATCACCGCCCCGTGAGCGCGCCCCCGGCGCGGGCGCGGCGCGGGAGAGGCCGGGAGCGGCGGGCCACTCCCGGCCGAGGCTCGCGCCGGGAGCGCGGCCGCTTCGGCAGGATCGCAACGTCTTCGGCGGGACGGAGACTTCAGTAGGACCAGGACAGGATCATCGAGAAGACGTTGCGCGTGTACTCGAAGACCGCCACGTTCGAGAGGTTCAGCGTGGACTGGTACTCGCCCGACAGCGTGAGGCTGTAGGGCAGCGGCAGCTCCGCCCGCACGACGTTCGTCAGCTCCCGGTCGTGGCGCTGCACCCTCCCCGGCTTCGTCGTCGGCAGGAGGCTGTTCCGCCCGTCGTAGGCCCGCAGGTGCACGTCGACGTCGTAGTGGAGCCGCACACCCCACCAGGGCAAGGTGTACTGCGCCCCGCCCAGGAGGCGGTGGCCGTCATAGGCGTAGTTCGCGCCATCGGCGGCCTCCCGGTCGAACTGGTAGCCGCCCTTGAGGAAGTGGCGATCCTGCTCGAAGCGGAGCACGTGGAGCAGGCCCACCGTGACGTTGTCCGCGTCGCGGACCTCGCGGCTCGGCGGGGCCGGCTGACCCTCGGCGAAGTTCTTGTTCTGGTAGCGCGTGAAGAGCTGGGTCAGGTGCTGGTCGCTCTCCGCCACTGTCCCGGAGAGCGTCACGGTGTGGCGGCGGACGAACTCCTCCTCGTTCAGGTAGAGGATGTCCCAGCTGTACTGGGCGGCGAGCTGGGCCGGCATCGAGCCGACCGCCGTGCCGTGGGTGAGGCCCAGGGTCGCCAGGTGGTTGGTGACGTTGAACGAGGGCAGCTCGTTGTTGTAGGTGCCAAAGAACGAGTAGCCGATGGAGGACTCCAGCGCCTGGTCGCGATACCAGACGTAGTCGAAGCGGGCCCCCGCGAGCTCGCCCGTGGACTCGTGCTGGTTGTGCCGGCGCAGCACCCCGACCAGGGGCTCGGTGGCGTTGGGGCTGGGCATCACCGACACGTTGTCGTCGTAGAAGCCGCCCAGGCGTAGCTCGGCCGAGAAGCGCTTCTGCCGGTCCCGCGCCGCCGCAATGGTGTCCCGGAGTCGCTCGGCAGGGCCCGTCAGCGCGGAGCCCGGGGCGGCTCTGAGCGCTTGCTCGACCTGGGCCGCGGCCTGAGCCGGCAGGCCGAGCACGCCCAGCGCCAGCCCCGTGTAGAAGCGGGTGACCTGCTGGATCTCGGGATCGCTGGCACGGCCGGCGCGGAATGCCGCCAGCGCGCCCTGGTAGTTCTTGCTCCGGTAGCGCAGGAACCCCACGTAGTAGCCGAGGCCGTCCAGTGTCGGCTGGGCGCGGAAGGCCTCCTCCAGGAGCGGCGCGGCCCGGTCGTACCGCTCGAGGGAGAAGAGCGCCAGGCCGAGCTGGAAGGCGACGACCGGGTCCTGGGGGGCCCGGGCCCGGGCGCGCTCGAGGAAGGGCAGCGCCTCGGCGGGCTGCCGGCGCGCCAGATGGGTCAGCCCCGAGTAGTAGAGCGCCTCGAAGTGATCGGGCTCGAGCTGCAGGGCGCGGCGCAGATTGTCGAGCGCCTCGTCGAACTGCTTGTCCTCGAAGTGGAGGATCGCCTGGGCGACGTAGAAGTCGGCCCCGGACTGCTGCGCCCAGGCTCCCGCCGCGGAGCCGAGAACTGCCAGGAGCCCCATGGCCACCACCCGGGCGATGCCCCAGCCCCGCCTGTGCACGATGCGACTTATATCACAAGATGCCCGGCCTCGGCAAAAGCATGAAAGGCCAGGCGGCAAGCCGCCTTGGCTGACAGGCGTCACTGCAGGCGGGCGGGGGGCTTGCGGCGGGGCGGGGTTCGCAGGAGCGGGTCGAGCACCCTGGCAAGTCGAGTCTCGTCGGCCGGGCCGTGGATGCGCGCCGCCATCTCGCCCTTCCGGTCGATGACCACGGTATAGGGCGTGCCCTTGAAGCCGAAGCGGTTGGCGATGCGGAGCCGGGGATCGAGGCCCGCCGGGTAGGTCGCGCCGTGGGTCCTGAGGAAGGCGCGGGCGTCCGCTTCCGTATCCTGGACGTGGACGGCCACGAGCTGCGCGCCGCGCGGCCCGTACTTCCGGTGGACGCGCTCGATTGCCGGCGCCTCACGCGCGCAGAGCTTGCACCACGACGCCTGGAAGCGGACGACGAGGACGTTCTTGCCGAGGAGCGCGCGCGAGTCGATCCGCTTGCCGTCCAGCGTCTTGAGCGAGAAGGCGGGCGCCGCCGGGGCGGCCGCGGCCGGCGCCGCGAGGAGGAGCAGGGCCAGCAGCGCGGAGAGGCGAAGCACCCGCATAGTATAATCCTACTCCTGAACTAGCGCGTAAGTACCTACCTTCATTGCTTTCATGAAGTTCCTGTGGGGACTTTTGAGGGGACCTCCAACCCTCCTACGGCGCGCTCGATGGCGAGGCGCTTGTCCTTCTCGGTCGTGTGCTTGATGTAGATGAGGGTTGAGGTGTACGGCGGGGCGTGCCCCAGGATCTCGCCGATCTCGCCGAGCTTCGCGCCGGCTTCCTCGAGCCGCTTCCCGAGGGCGTGGCGGAGCTTGTGGAGCGTCACGCGCGGCAGGCCCGCGTCCGTGGCGGCGGCCCTGAACGCGTGGCTGAGTGAGTCTGGCAGGATCGCGCGCCCGAGCCTGTGGAAAACCGGGGCGTCGGGTTCATCCGCGCGTACGTTCCGCCGGAGGATCTCAGCAGCGCTTCGGACCAGGGGGATCCGCTTCACCCGGCCGGTCTTCCGCTGGGGGATCAGCAGGGCGGGTTCACGCCCCAACAGGACGTAGTGGTTCAGCATCCCACACGCCTCCGAGCGCCGGAGCCCCGTGAGGGAGATGACCGCGATCATGTCCCGCAGTTGCGGCGCCGAGATCGCCGAGAGGAGGCGCTGGCACTCCTCGACCGTGGGGACGTGGTAGACGGGTTCTTGAGCTCGGGGGAGCTTGACTCCCCGAGTCGGGTCGCGGAGCACCCACCCGCGCTCCACCGCGTGGGTGAAGACCATCCGCAAGTAGGCGAGGTCCCGCTGGAGGGTGCGGGCGCAGACGCGCGTGCTGAGACCGGGGACCGTGCCGGCGAGGCGCGCCGCCTTGAACTGCTCCACCTCGTCCGCCGTGATCTCCCCTACGCGGAGGGTCCCGAACATGCGCACGAACCCGGAGACGGTCGACACGAGCGAGTGGGGCGTCGAAGCGGCGTAGGAGGACCGGATGACCGGCTCGACGAGGCGCCAGAACTCCGCCACGCTCGGTTGCCCGCGCCGCCGCTTCAGGCCGAAGTCGCGCTCGAACGTCCCCCTGTACGCCGACGCCTTGACGAGCGCCTCAACGCGCAGGGCCTTCTGGCGGTCGGCGGTCTTCGTGCTCCCTCGGTACCGGTGGCCGTCATACTCGAAGTCGTAGTGCCAGATGCCGGCCGGGCCGCGGGCGACGAGGCTCATCAGCAGGACCTACGACCTCTGTGGGGCTCGAGCCCGACGGCTCACTCGAGCTCGGACTTTGCGCTGGGCCTGACGGAGGGCCGGTGTTGTTGGTTCTGGACGTTCGCGCACAGCCCTGGCAAGTGACTCAAGCAGGTTGATCGTGGAGCGCCACTCGTCTCCAACGCCGTGCGTCCTGAGGTGGAGGGCGTCGAGCGCCCGGCGCGCCCTGAGGAGCTCAGCGTCGCCAGGATCCGTCACGACGGGGATCATGGCGGGGTCGACGAAGAGCTTCTCGTCGGTGTGCGCTGAGAGCTGCCGCATCCGTACGTCGACCTGGGCGCGGGCGAGCAGCTGGAACGCCTCGGTGCGACGAGGGCCCGTCAGCCCGAGGACCCGGCAGATGCGGTCCAGGGCGTGGACCCCTGGAAGTCGCTTCCCGCCCTCGACCATCCCGTAGTAGCTCTCGCTCAGCGTAGCGCGGATACTGACCTCCGCTCGGTTCAGTCCCGTGGCTGTCCGCGCCGCCTCCAAGTACGCTTGGAGAGAGCGGACCAGGCTGCGCTGAGGAGCGGGCGTAGACCTGCGCATCGCCGTCACGCTCACCGCGGTCGCTTCACCAACTCCTCGAGCAGCCCGATGATCCTCTGGTTCTGCTGGATCTGGATCAAGGCGAACTGGATCTGGGTCTCGTCAGTTAACTGTGACACCTGCGCCGCGCTACGGGCACCAACCCTCGTGGCCCAGAGCTTGTTGAGCGCCTTCGCCGTGAGCCCCTTGACTCCCTCAGGCGTCGCCACCCCTTCGCCGTACACGGCGATCACGTCGAAGATGGCCTGGCGGGCTTCCTTGGGGTTCTGATCTGGGGCGGCAGCCAAGAAGGCCTGGCTCGCTTCCGCGCTGAGCACGTTCTCCTTCATCGTGGCGTTCGTCCACGTCTGATCAGCCGTGTGTGCGCGTGGCGGCTGCTGGGCACTGCTGACTGAGTACGCAGCGACGAGCACGAGCCCGGCCATGATCGAGGCCCGCTTCAACGTGGTGGGGCTGCCTGCCAAGAAGATCGAACGTTCCATGATGGTGTCCTCCTGTCTCTCTGCGTGTTAGTCCCGCGTCAGCCGTCGCAGCTGCGCTGCCTGTAGCATTTGGTGGATCACTTTGCGACAGCAGAGGCGTGAGTAGGGGATCACTGCTGCCGGGCCCCGCGGCGCCGCCCCTTGGCGATGTGTGGAGCGGCGCTGGGTGAGCCCAGCGGTTTGTCTTTACCACTGAGCAGTTTATTGAGTGTGGCCTGGATGTTGTAGAGCTCCTTGGTCATCTCGCTGAGCGCGTCGCCGCCTGCTGCCATGATCGGCGCTAGCTCGACGATGAGCGCGTCCCTCTTGCCTTGTGGCAGATGCCCGCGATTCCTGTAGACGTAGAATTGGTTCTCTTCCACTCCAAGCAACTCGGCGACCCGTTGGATTCCCAGCCGGTGCTTCGCTTCCTCAAGAATAGCCGCGTCACACCAGAGATGGAAAATGGTAGCCTCTTCAAGGACTTGCACACAGCGAGATTTTCCTTGCGTTACGCAAGGTGTGTGCTATCGTAATGTTCGCAATGAGCACCGCAACACTAGCACTCAGCCGACGGGTCAGCAAGGCGCGGGTGGCCCCCGACGAGCGCGCACGATACCTCCTCCGGATCAACGCGCTCGGCTGGTCGCAGAACGAGGCTGCGCGTCGTTGTCGGCGTGACCCTGGCCACTTCTCCCGCTGGCTCTGCAGTGAGGGGTTCGACCCGAACGACCCGGCGACCCCGCAGTTCGTGCCGGGGATCAAGGCGGCGCTGCGTGATCAGCTATGAGGGGGAACGGCGGTGAGGCACACCAGGGTCGTGCACACGAAGTGTGAGCGCGACGGCCGCTGCATGATCTGCGACGGCGGGCTGTTCCTCTGTTCCGTCTGTGGTGGGTTCGAGGGTTCCCTCCTCCCGGAATGTCCAGGCCGCCAGTTGACTGAGGAACAGCACGAGGAGAACTACCGGCAGTTCCTTGCGGGGACTGGGGCGTTCGCTGAAGCCAGTGACAACCTATGATCCGCTTGGGGGAGCGGCAAGAGCACCACGTGCGTTCGACTCACGGAGCAGTTCTACCATTCGCACATCCAATTCGTCGTCGTGGACCCAGTCGACCGATGGTATGGCCCGAAGGCGGCGCGGGACGGAAAGGGCCCAGGCCTCAGCGTCTACGTCTGCGGCGGCACCCACGAGGCGCGGATGGAGGAGCGGTGGGATGGGTGTGGGGACTCTTGAGGGGACTGAGGTGCTTTTTGGGGGGAGATGTGCCGGGCTTGTCGGGCCGTCCGGGCGTCATGCTGCGTGGGTCGAAGTGGCCGTTTCCGTTGTAATGTAACGCGGTTTGCGATAGTTAGATCGCCGGCCTCGTAGAGTATAATCCGCGCCATGAACGACCTCGAAAACGAACTGCGCCGCGCCGTCGCTGGCGATGTCCGCTTCGACACCTACTCGCGCCTGCTCTACTCCACCGACGCGTCCATGTACCAGGTGGAGCCCATCGGTGTCGTGATCCCGCGCCACGCCGGCGATGTCCAGGCGGCGATCGAGATCGCGCACCGACACGGCGCGGCGCTGCTCCCGCGCGGCGGCGGCACCTCGCTCACCGGCCAGACCGTGAACCACGCCGTGGTGCTGGACTTCTCGGCCCACATGCACCGGGTGCTCGAGATCAACGCGGAGGAGGGGTGGGCGCGCGTGGAGCCCGGCCTCGTCCAGGACGAGCTGAACCATCAGGTGCGCCCGCTCGGGCTGCTCTTCGGCCCCGACACCTCCACCTCCAGCCGCGCCACCCTCGGCGGCATGCTCGGCAACAACTCCGGCGGCGCCCACTCCATCGCCTATGGCCTCACCATCGAGCACGTGATCGAGGTCACGGGGTTCCTGGCCGACGGCAGCCGGGTCGTGCTCGGCGAGGTGAGCCCCGCGGCCTTCGAGGCGAAGATGGGGTTGCCGGGCCTCGAGGGGCAGATCTACCGCGAGGTGGCGCGGATCCGCGAGCAGTACGCCGACGAGATCCGGCGCCGCTACCCGCGCCACTGGCGGAGGGTGTGCGGCTACGGCCTCGACGAGCTCGTGAAGGACCGGCCGCTCAACATGGCCCGCCTCGTGGTGGGGTCGGAGGGCACGCTGCTCACCATCGTCGAGGCGAAGCTGCGGCTCGTGCGACGCCCCGGGCGGACCGCGCTCGACGTGATCCACTACCACGACATCCAGGAGGCCCTCGAGTCCTCCCAGGCCATCCTCGAGACGGGTCCGTACGCGGTCGAGCTGACGGACAAGATGATCCTCGACCTGGCCCGAGGGAATATCGAGCAGTCCCAGCGCATGGGGTTCGTCGAGGGCGACCCCGCGGTGCTCCTGATCGTGGAGTACGCCGGGGAGAGCGAGGCGGAGGTCAGGGGCAAGGTGGAGGCGCTCGAGGCGCGCCGGGCCCGGGGGCGCTTCGGCTACGCCTCCCACATCGCCCACGATGCCGCCGAGCAGCAGTCCATCTGGAAGCTGCGCAAGGCCGGGCTCGGCCTCCTCCTCGGTACGCGCGGCGACGCCAAGCCCATCGCCTTCATCGAGGACACGGCCGTGGATCCGAAGCACCTGGCGGAGTTCATCCCGCGCTTCCGGGACATCATGGCGAAGCACGGCGCCGAGGGCGCCTACTACGGCCACTGCTCCGTGGGGTGCATCCACATCCGCCCGCTCGTCAACCTGAAGACCCGGCGCGGGCTCGAGCAGGTGGAGGCCATGGCGAGCGAGATCTTCGACATGGTGCTCGAGTTCGGCGGCGCCATCTCCAGCGAGCACGGCGACGGGCGCGCCCGGAGCCCCTTCCTCGAGCGCGTGTTCGGGCCCGCGGTGTTCCAGGCCTTCCGGGAGTTCAAGCGGGCCTTCGACCCGCAGAACCTCATGAATCCCGGGAACCTCGTCGACAGCCCCGGGCTCACGCGCCACCTGCGCTACGGGCCGGCGTACAGGACCTGGGAGCCCGAGACGCGGCTCGACTTCTCGGGGCAGGGGGGCTTCGCGGCGGCCGTCGAGATGTGCAACGGGGTGGGGGTCTGCCGGAAGAGCCTCGAGGGGACCATGTGTCCCTCCTACATGGCGACCCGGGACGAGGAGCACTCCACGCGCGGGCGCGCCAATGCGCTCCGCGCCGTGCTGTCGGGGAAGGTGCCGCAGGGAGACTTCACCGGCCGCCGGCTCCACGAGGTGATGGATCTCTGCCTCGAGTGCAAGGGGTGCAAGGCCGAGTGTCCCGCCAACGTGGACATGGCGAAGCTGAAGTACGAGTTCCTCCACCATTACCACGCGGCCAACGGGGTGCCGCTCCGCGCGCGCCTCTTCGGGCGGATCGGGACCCTCTCCTGGTGGGGCTCGCGCCTGGCGCCCGTCTCCAACTGGCTCGCCGCCGCGCCGCCGTCCCGCTGGCTTCTGGAGCGCCTGGTCGGCATCGACCGGCGCCGCCCGCTCCCGTCCTTCGCGCGCGAGAGCTTCACTGACTGGTTCGACCGCCGCCGGCCGCGCGCGGAGGCGCCGCGCGGCCGCGTGGTGCTCTTCCACGACACCTTCGCGACCTACAATGTCCCCGAGGTGGGGCGGGCCGCCGTGGAGCTGCTCGAGGTCGCGGGGTATCGCGTGGAGCTGGTGAACCGGAAGTGCTGCGGCCGCCCGCTCATCTCCAAGGGTCTGCTCGACGAGGCCCGCGCCGGCGCGGCCTTCAACGTGGCGCAGCTCTCTCCCTTCGCCGCCCGGGGCATCGCGGTGGTGGGCCTCGAGCCGTCCTGTCTCCTCACGCTGCGCGACGAGTACGTGGATCTGCTGCGGAGCGAGGAGGCGAGGCTGGTGGCCCGCTCGGCCTTCCTGCTGGAGGAGTTCCTGCTGCGCGAGCGCGCGCGAGGGCTCACCCTGCGCTTCCGCGAGGGCCCTCGGCGGGCGCTGCTCCACGGCCACTGCCACCAGAAGGCCCTCGCCAGCACGGCGCCCACGGTGGCGGCGCTCGCCTGGGCGGGCTACGAGGTGACGGAGGTGGACTCGGGCTGCTGCGGCATGGCCGGCGCCTTCGGCTTCGAGAAGGAGCACTACGACCTCTCGGTGGCGCTGGGCAATCGCCGGCTGGCTCCGGCCGTCCGCGCCCTCGATGCCGGCACGGAGGTGGTGGCCCCCGGCATCTCCTGCCGCCAGCAGATCCAGCACCTGGCCGGCCGGCGCGCCCGGCACCCCGCCGAGGTTCTCCGTGACGCCCTGGCGCGCCCCTGAACGACGGCCGCCGACAGGGTGTTCCGCGGCAGCCCGCGTAACCGCCGGCGCTTCAGCCCCCGCCGGCGGTCACGCGGCAAAGGCCTCGGGCGAGACGGCCGTGGTCGGGAAAGCCGCGAGGAGCCTCCGGTCGGCCGTCACGAAGGGCAACCCCAGGTCCTGCGCGACACTCACGAACTCGCAGTCGTAGGCCGAGCACCCCGACTGCGTCGCCAACCGCAGCACACGCTCGGACACCACACCGTACTCCCGACCGGCCATGGCGCGTTCCGCCTCACCGATGATCCGGGCGGCGTCCTCCAGTCCCAGCGCCCCTCGTCGCACCAGCCCGGCAAGCACGTTCCGGAACTCCGAGCGCCAGAGGACGGTGGCGGCCCACACCGGGTCTCGGAGGAGGACGGCCTCGGCCTCGGCGGTGCGCTGCCCCTGGACGTAGAGTTAGACGAGGAGATCGGTGTCAACGACGATCACGGCCGCCCTGCGGCCTTGGCCCGGGCCAGGGTCCGGTCGGTGAGCCGCAGGCGCGCCGGGCTCCGGCGGACTTCCCGCGCGCGGGCCAGCAGGGCGTCGGGATCCACCGGTCCGGCATGCGTGACGGCTTCCAGGCAGGCGATGACCTCATGGTTGAGGCTGCGACGGTGCAGGGCCGCCTGGTCCTTGAGCTTGTCCACGACGGGCTGCGGGATGTTCTTGATGGTCAGGGTCGCCATCGGGTCGCCTCCTCTGACTTCCAGAATGGTACCATCCTGGAACCGAGCCGACGATACCGCGGCCGCCGGGAGGGCGTCAAGCGGCCCCGGAGGGCGGGCGGGTGAGAGGGCCTGAGGCTACCTGATCGGGGCGACGACCGCGTCGGTGGGCTTGCCCGCGAGGAAGCGCTCCACGTTCTCGACGGCGCGCAGGAGCCCGTCGCGCACCACCTCGGGGGTCTGCCCCGCGCTGTGGGGCGAGCAGACCACGCCCGGGAGCGAGAGGATCGGATCGTCGGGGGGGAGCGGCTCCTGGTGGAAGACGTCGAGCCCGGCCCCCATGATGCGCCGCTCGCGCAGCGCCGCCAGCAGCGCGCCGCGCTCCACGAGCGCGCCCCGCCCGGTGTTGACCAGGATGGCCGAGGGCTTCATGAGCGCCAGCTCCTTCTTGCCGATGAAGCCGCGCGTCTCGGGCGTGAGCCGGACGTGCAGGCTCACCACGTCGGCCCGACGGAGGATCTCCTCCTTCCCGCCGGGCTTCGCCCCGGCGGCTCGGATCCGCCCCTCATCCCCCATGGCGCTCCACCCGAGGACGTCCATCCCGATTCCCCGCCCGAGGGCGACCATCCGCTTGCCGATGGTACCCATGCCGAAGACGCCGAGGGTCTTGCCCAGGCACTGCGTGAGCATCTCCCGCGGCCACATGCCGGCGCGCATCTCGCGGTCGAGGAGCGTGATCTTCCGCGCCACGGCGAGCATGAGGGTGAGGGCGTGCTCGGCCACGGCGAAGGCGTTGACGCCGGGGGTGTTGCAGACGGTGACGCCCCGCATCCCGGCCGCGTTCAGATCCACGTTGTCGGTGCCGGTGCCCCAGACCGAGACGAGCTTGAGGGCGGGGCAGGCGGCGAAGACGGCGTCGGTGAAGCGGGCATGCGCCCGGATGTTGACGGCGACGCGGGCCTTGCCGAGGCGGCGGATCAGCTCGGCCTCCTCGTCGGCGCCGCGCTCCGAGTACACGCGTACCTCGCCGAGCGCCCGCGCCCGCTCGTGGGCCGCGCTTCCCGCGAAGACCGAGGGGAAGTCGTCCGGGACGACGATCACGCGGACTGCGCCGAGAAGATGGCCTGCGCGGCGGCCACGCCGGCGCCGGCCTCGGCCCGGTAGCCGAGGTCGCGGAGCGTCAGCTCGAGGGCCGAGAGCGTCGGGAGCACGTAGAGCGGGCTCGCGGTGATCCCCATGTGCCCCACGCGGAGCGTGGTCGCCCGGATCTTGTCGAGCCCCGTGCCGATGAGGATGCCGTACCGGTCGCGCATGGTCCGGACGATGGCCGCCGTCTCCAGGCCGGCCGGCGCCTTGAAGCACGACACCGTGTCGGACAGCATGGAGGCCTCGGGGAACATCTCGATCCGCATGGCGTCGAGCCCGGCGCGGAAGGCCCGGCCCGCCACGGCGTGACGGCGGAAGCGGTGAGGCAGCCCCTCCTCGACGATGAGGCGCGTGGCCTCGCCGAGGGCGGCCGTGAGGTGCGTCGGGATGGACACCGGCTGCCGCCGCGGGGCGCCGTCGGGCACCTGCCCGCCGCGGGAGGTCGGGATCCACTGCTCCTTCCAGCGCAGGAGGTCGTACACGAAGGAACCGGCCTTGTGCTTGCGCCGCTCCATGGCGTCCCAGGCGCCGGGGCTCACGGAGACGAGCGACATGCCGAGGGGGGCGGCCAGGCACTTCTGGGAGCCCGTCATGTTGAGGTCCACGCCCCACTCGTCGGTCCGGACGTCGAGGCCGGCCAGGGAGGAGACCGTGTCGAGCAGGAAGAGCGCCCCGTGGCCCTTCGCGAGCCGGGCCACGGCGGCCGCCGGATAGGTGGTCCCCGTGGAGGTCTCGTTGTGCACCAGGGTGACGGCCCGGGGCCGGACGCGCTCGATCTCCCGCTCGAGGCGGGCGAGGTCGATGGGCTGGCCCCACTCCACGGTGAACTCCGTCACCTCCGCGCCCACCCGGGTCATGATCTCTCGCATCAGGGCCCCGAACACCCCGGCGGTGATCACCAGCACCGGATCCCCCGGCTCGATGACCGACAGCGCGCCGGCCTCGAGGGCGGTGCGCCCGGAGCCGGGCATCACGATGACCTCGCCCCGGGGCGTCTGGAACACCTCCCGGAGCGCGAGGGTGATGGGCTCGAGGACCTTCACGTCGAAGTGGAGATCGTACTGGATGGTCGGCGGCTGGTTCATGGCCTGGATGACCGGCCAGGGCAACTCCGTCGGGCCGGGGATCATCAAGATCGGGCGCGTCTGCGGCCTGCCCCACTGGATGCTCGAGTCCATGACGGGTCTCCCTGGGTCACGTCCCGGCCGAGGCCAGGCGTTCCTTGCGTCGGATCAGGAACAGGTTGCGGAGATAGACGAAGAGCCCCGCGCCCTGTCCGAGGATGAAGACGGGATCGAGCCGGTACACCGCGTAGACGAGGAGCGTCAGCCCGCCGCCGATGGAGAAGAACCAGAAGGAGACGGGGATGACGCTCTCCTTCTTGCGCTCGGAGGCGATCCACTGCACGAGGAAGCGCATGGAGAAGAACGTCTGCCCGAGGAACCCCACCGCCAGCCAGAACGTTTCCGTGCTCATGACCTGTGACCTTACCGGAGCGCCCCGGGGACCCGCAAGCGGTTTTCCTCCGCGCGCGGACGCCGACGCGCGGCGAGCGCCGCGACGAGCGCCGCGCGGCCCTACGTCCGCTGCGACTGCGGCGGTCGGGCCGGCAGGTCCACCAGCTTCCGGAGCGGCACCTTGAGCGCGACGGAGACGCGATAGAGGCTGTCCACGGAGATGGACTTCTCGCCGCGCTCCACCTCCCCGATGAACTTTCCGCTGAGGTCGGAGTGCCGCCCCAGGGCTTCCTGGCTCCAGCCGCGGTCGCGCCGGAGCAGGCGGAGTTTCGTGCCGAGAGCTCGCCGGATATGCGGTGCGCGTCGCTGCATGTCAGAGCACCTCCGTGGGGCCCGACGTGACTGCGAAGACCAGGGCACCGGTCTCGCTCACGACGGTGTGTAGGCAGCCCGGGGGCCGCCGGGAATAGTTCCCTGCTGTGCAGACGCCGGTATCGTCGGCGACGCTCCCCTCGAGGACGAAGATCTGCTCGTCCCCGAGGTGGCGGTGACGGGGGATGGTCGCCCCGGGCGCATAGCGCATGAGCATGGCCTTGTGGCGTCCATCCGGGTCCTCCCAGAGCACCTTCCAGGATACGCCCGGTCGGCGCTCTGTCCAGGCGACCTCTGCGGCGTCGACGAAGAGACTCACGGGCGCTGGGGTCATGCGGGCTCTCCTGCGGGCGGGATCGGGGGCATGGTGGGGACGAGGGAGGCGGCTACCGGCGGCCGGCATCCTCCAGCGCGTCCTGAACGGCTTCCCGGAAGGTCTCGATGGGATGCGCGCCCACCAGCCGCCGGCCATTGACGAAGAACGTGGGGGTCCCGCGCACGCCGAGCGCCGTGCCCTCGGCGAGATCCGCCGCCACCGCCTTCCTGAACCGCCCGCTGTCCAGGCAGGCCGTGAAGGCCGGCCGGTCGAGCCCCAGGCGGGCGGCGTAGCCGATGAGCTCCTCCCGGGAGAACTCCGGCTGGGCCAGGAACAGGAGATCGTGGTACTCCCAGTAGCGCCCCGACTGGCCCGCGCAGCGTGCCGCCTCGGCGGCGGGACGGGCGCCCTCGTGGAAGTCCAGGGGGAAGTCCTTGAAGACGAGGCGGACCTTGCCCGGGAACTCCGCGAGGACCTGGCCCAGCACCTGCTGGGCGCGCTTGCAGTAGGGTCACTGGTAGTCGGAGAACTCGATGATCGTGACGGGCGCCGCGGCCGCGCCGCGGACCAGGCTCGGGTCCGCCGTCAGCGCCGCGGCCGCCACCGGGTCCGATTGCCCCGAGCACGCGGCCGCCCACAGCCCGACCGTCACGGCGGCGATCGTCAGGATCCGGGTCATGCTGCCCCTTCGAGCGTGAGTTACTATAGTAGACGTCCCGCGCGACAGCCTGCGGTGCCAGGGGTCAGAATACGCCCGCGCATACGATGTGGCAAGCAACCTTCGCGCTCCGCCTCGCACGCTGCCTGGCCTCTGAGTATGTCTACTGAGGTCGCGTTCCCGGCTCCGGCTGGCCCCGTCGTGCGTCAGGCGGCGCGCCCCTCCTCGAGGGACGTGATGATGTAGGTGCCGCTCCGGACGTCCTTCTCGAGGGTCACGATCCGCTGCTTGGCGGCCTCCTCCCGCAGCTTCGAGAACGTCGAGTACCCGTAGTAGCTCTCGTTGAACGCCGGGTTCTTCCGGATCATGGTCTGCTTGACCATGGAGCCCCACAGCGTGTCCTTGTTCTCTCGCTGCAGCGCCTGGATCGCCTCGATGAGCTGGGCGAAGGCCTCGGCCTTCTTCTCCGGCAGCCCGCGCAGGGCCGTGGTCTTCTTGGACTCGCGGATCAGGTCCTCGTAGAAGATGAACTCGTCGCAGTTCCCGACCAGGAGCTCGGACGAGGAGGACTTGACGCCCAGACCGATCACGTAGCGGTCGTTCTCCCGGAGCTTGGAGACGAGCGGGGAGAAGTCGGAGTCGCCCGACACCAGCGCGAAGGTGTCCACGTGTCCCTTCGAGTACGCCAGGTCCAGGGCGTCCACGACCATCCGGATGTCTGCCGAGTTCTTGCCGCTGTAGCGGCTCTGGGGCACGTCGATCAGCTCGATGGCGTGCTCGTGGAAGGGGCGCTTGTACTCGGCGTAGCGGTTCCAGTCCGCGTACGCGCGCTTCACCATGATCTTGCCCTTCTCCACCAGCCGCTCCAGCACGAGCTTGATCTCGAATCCCTTGTACTGGGCCTCCTTCACGCCTCGGACGATGTTCTCGAAATCGATGAACATCGCCAGTTTCCGGTCATCGCTCATCCGTCCCGTCCTTCCCCGAAAAGGTGCTGCGGTGTCGGTGCTCCAGGGGCGCGCCCATGCCCGCCCCCAACACGAGCTTCATTATAATGATCTTTGCCCCGGCGCGGGGCACCGCTCGCATCCCGCGGCGGTGGCCTGTACGATGGCCGAGTCCCCGAAAGGAGCGTGCCGATGAGTGCGGCGGCGGGCAGCGACGGGCGGGAGCGCGCGGGATGGCGGGGCGCGGTGGCGCCGCTCTGGCCGCTCGGGCTGGCGCGGATCCTCTACGGCCTCCTCTGGTGGCAGCAGTCCCGGTGGAAGGTGCCGTCGGACGACTTCGGCAGGAGATCGGGCGGGGGGCTCTGGTACTGGGTGCAGCAGGAGATCCAGTACCCCACCGTGACCGCCTACCGGGACTTCCTCGTCACCGTGATGATCCCGAACTGGACGGTGTTCGGCTGGCTGACGCTCATTACCGAGACGTTCATCGGCGTGACGCTCATTCTCGGCCTGGCCACGCGCCTCGGCGCGCTCGTCGCCCTCGGCATGGCCGCCAACATCACCGTCGGCATCCTCGGCGTGCCTCACGAGTGGGGCTGGACCTACGCCATGCTCATCATGTTGGCGGCGCTGTTCCTCCTGACCGGGGCCGGGCGGAGCCTCGGGGTCGACGCCCTCCTCGCCCCGCGGCTGGAGCGGGCGGCGGCCGGCGGGAACCGGCTCGCCGCGCTCCTGCGGTGGCTCGTCTGACGCCGTCGCAGGTCACCGTCGTGATCCCGGCCCTCGACGAGGCCGCGGTGATCGGCGAGCTGGTGCGCCGCGTGCCCCCGGAGGCCGCCTCCGAGATCATCGTGGTGGACAATGGCTCCCGCGACGGCACCGGGACGGTGGCCGCCCGCGCGGGCGCGCGGGTGGTGGTGGAGCTGCGCCATGGCTACGGCGCCGCTTGCTGGGCCGGCATCGGCGCGCTCGGGCCTGGCACGGAGGTGGTGGCCTTCCTCGACGGAGATGGCAGCCAGCGCCCCGAGGAGTTGCCGGCGGTCCTCGCGCCGCTTGCCCGGGGCGAGGCAGACCTCGTCCTGGGCGCGCGCCGGCTCTCCGGCGGGCACCCGCGGCATGCCTCCCTGGGCACGCGCCTCGTGGCACGCTACATCGCCTGGAAGTTCGGCGTGCGCGTCACCGATCTCGGGCCGTTGCGCGCGATCCGAGCGGATCTGCTCCGCCGCCTGGGGATGCGGGACCGGGCCTTCGGCTGGCCGGTGGAGATGGTCGTGAAGGCCGCCGCCCTCGGCGGGCGGATCGTGGAGGTGCCGGTGTCACATGCCCCCCGGCTGGCGGGGCGCTCGAAGGTGTCGGGGACGCTCGTCGGCAGCGTGCGCGCTGGCTACGGCTTCATCAGGGCCGCGCTGCGCGCGGCGGCGGATGTGCGCCCGTGACGGCCACCAGCGTGACGGCGAGACGGGTGGCGGCGCTCCTGGCCGGCGCAGGACTCGTGGCCGCCTGCGCGGCGCTGGCCCGCGTGCCCGATCTCGCCGGGGCGCCCGTGACCTTCCTGCTGCTCTACGCCGGCGCCTTCGCCAGCTATGCGCTCGGCGCCTGGCTGCTCCACGCTGCGCGTGGGCGGGCCGCGCTGCTGCTGGTCCTGGGCGTGGCGGGCGCGGCGCGCCTGGCGCTGCTGCCGGCGGCGCCCACCCTCTCGACGGACGCCTACCGGTATGTCTGGGACGCGCGCGTCGCCCGCGCCGGGATCAGCCCCTATGCCTATCCGCCAGAGGCGCCCGAGGTGGGCCACCTGCGAGATGCCGAGATCTATCCGCGGCTCAACCACCCCACGTGGCGCACCATCTATCCGCCCGGCGCCCAGGCCCTCTTTCGGGCCGTCCACTGGCTCCGGCCCGACAGCGTGCTGGCGATGAAGATCGCCCTCGGGCTCATCGAGGCCATCGGCGTCGCGGCCCTGATCGGGATGCTGGGAGCGCTCGGCGTATCCCGAACGCGGGCAGTCATTTACGCCTGGAACCCTCTGGTCCTACTCGAGGGGTGGGGGAGCGCCCACCTGGACGCGACGGTGGTGGCGGCCGTCGTGGGCGCGATCTGGGCCCAGGCGGCCGGGCGGCACGCCCTCGCAGGTGGACTCCTCGGGGCGGGCACGCTGCTCAAGCTCTACCCGGCCGCGCTGCTCCCGCTCCTCATGGGCCCGGGCGCCCTCGCGGCGCTCGGGGCCTTCGCGGCGGTGCTGGCGCTGGGGTATGCGCCGGCAGCCGGCGGCGGGCTGTCGGTCCTGGGCTCGTTGCCTCGCTACCTCAGCGAGGAGTACTTCAATCCAGGCCTCCTCCGCACGCTGGTGGATGTTCCCGGCCTCAGCGTGGGGGCGCTCGCCGCCTGGGTGTTCTGGCAGGGCACGCGCCGGCGCGAGGCGCCGCTGCCGGCGCGGGCGCTCCCCGTCATCGGCGGCTATCTGCTGCTGTCGCCGAATCTGTTTCCCTGGTACGCGCTCTGGCTCGTTCCCGTCCTCGCCGCCGTGCCCTCATTGCCGTGGATCGCCTTCACCGGCACCGTGGCCATGGCCTACACCTTCTTCCTCGAGGAGCCCTGGGCCATTCCCTGGTGGGCGCGGGTGGCCGAGGCGGTGCCGCTCCTGGCGGGAGCCGCCTGCTGGCTCCATCGCCTCCGGCCCGCGGCGGCCCTCGCGGAGCGCTCGCCATGAGCGCCGCAGCCCTGCCCCTCAGGCCCCCGCTGCCGCGGTCGCTGTACCTCGAGACCACGAGCCGCTGCAACTCGCGTTGCGAGACGTGCATCCTCACCTTCGGGGGGCGGGAGCCGGAGAAGGATCTCGGCTGGGAGGAGTTCCACCGCGTCGTGGACCGGTTCCCGGCCCTCGCGCGCGTCCTGCTGCACGGCATCGGCGAGCCGCTGCTGAACCGGGCCCTGCCGCGCATGATCGCCCACCTCAAGGGGCGCGGCGCCACGGTGCTCTTCAACTCGAATGCGATCACGCTCTCACCCCGGCTCCGGACGGCGCTCATCGAGAGCGGGCTCGACGAGCTGCGCGTCTCGCTGGATGCGGCCACCGCGCCCACCTACGACAAGGTGCGCGGCGTGGACGCCTTCGACAGGGTGGTGGCCAACCTCTCCGGTCTGGCGGCGGCGAAGCGCGAGGCCGGGGCCGCGCGCCCGCGCGTGTCCCTCTGGTTCACGGCGCTCAAGGCCAACATCGACGAGATCGCCGGCCTCGTGCCGCTGGCCGCGCGGGTCGGCGCCGAGGGCGTGAACCTCCAGCGCCTGGTCTACAACGGCCTCGGGCTGGCCACCGAGGAGCAGTCGCTCCACGGGCGCCTGCTCGAGCGCGAGGCGGCGCTGATCCACCAGGCCGCGGCCACCGCGCGCGAGGCCGACATCGTCTTCTCGGCCTCCGGAGCCGTGGCCCCCGAGGTGAGCCTCACCCCGGCCCGCGAGGACCGGCCCTGGAGCGCCTGCCGCCGTCCCTTCAGCCTGGTCTACGTGACGGTGCATGGCAACGTGCTCCCGTGCTGCATCGCCCCGTGGATCACCGCGCACTACGACGGCATCGTCCTCGGCAACCTCCTCCGCCAGTCGCTCGAGGAGATCTGGTGGGGCCCGCGGTACCTCGACTTCCGCGCGGCCATCCAGACGGAGGCGCCTCCCGAGCCATGCCGCGGCTGCGGTGTGAGATGGAGCCTGTGACCCGGCCGCCCGCGGTGTATCCTGGCCGTGCATGGCCGCGGGTGCCGCGACGCGGGAGGCGCGTGCGCGCATGAGCCTGAAGGCGGCCTTCGAGCGCTTCGCCGTCTGGCTGGTGATGTCGCGCGCGAGGCGTCCGCGGAGCCCCGCGATGACAACCGGAGGAGCCGTCCCCATGAAGGACATGCCGCCCGACCTCGCGCACCGCGTCCCGCCGGGCCAGGTGCTCACCGACAAGTGGCCGGTGCTGACCTACGGGCTCACGCCGCGCTTCGATCCCACGCGCTGGAGCTTCCGCTGCTTCGGGCTGGTGGAGGAGGAGGTGCGTTTCAGCTGGGAGGAGTTTCTCGCCCTGCCGCGCACCGAGGTCGTCTGCGACATCCACTGCGTGACGCGCTGGTCGCGCCTGGACAACCGCTTCGAGGGCGTCCCCATCCGCGAGATCCTGAAACGCGTCCGCCCGAAGCCCGAGGCGCGCGCCGTGATGATCCACGCCGACCACGGCTACACGACCAATCTCCCGCTGGACGAGCTGGTGCAGGACGACGTGCTCCTGGCACTGAGACATGACGGGCGGGACCTCGATCCCGAGCATGGCGGCCCGCTCCGGCTCGTGGTGCCGCGGCTCTACTTCTGGAAGAGCGCCAAGTGGCTCCGCGGCTTCGAGTTCCTCGACGTGAATCCGCCGGGCTTCTGGGAGGTCAACGGCTACCACATGCGCGCCGACCCCTGGAAGGAGGAGCGGTACTCCGACCAGGAGACCCGCGCGATGCAGCAGATGCGCGCCGAGGCGGCGCGCAGGCTCCGCGCCCGATGACCGCGAGCCCGGAGGCGCGGTTCCAGACCCTCCACGAGATCGTCAGGGCCGCGCGCCAGAACCTCGAGCCGGGCCCCTGGGACTATCTCGTGGGCGGCGCCGAGAGCGAGACGACCCTGCGGCGCAACCGCCAGGCGCTGGACTCCATCGCCTTCCGCCCGCGGGTCCTGCGGGACGTCACGCGCATCGACGGCACCTCGGCGCTGTTCGGGCGGCCGGTCCGCCTGCCGGTCCTGGTCGCCCCGGTCGGGTCCATCGAGACCTTCACCCCGGGCGGCGGCGCCACCGCCGCTCGGGCGGCGGAGGAATTCGGCATCCCGCTCATGCTGTCCTCGGTCTGCACGCCGGGGCTCGAGGCCGTCGCGGCGGCGGCCGACGCCTTCCGCCTCTTCCAGCTCTACGTACGCGGCGACGACGGCTGGGTGGACGATCACGTCAAGCGGGCGGTGGATCACGGCTACGCCGCTTTCTGCCTCACGGTGGACACCGCCGTCTACAGCCGCCGCGAGCGCGACCTCGCCCGGCGCTTCGTGAAGCCCTGGCGCGTGCGTGCCACGGGCTTCGACTATCAGGCGGGCCTCACCTGGGACCACGTCAAGCGGTTCAAGGACACCCACGCGATCCCGCTGATCCTCAAGGGCATCGTCACGGCGGAGGACGCGGGGCTTGCCTGTGACCTCGGCGTCGACGGCATCTACGTGTCGAACCACGGCGGGCGGCAACTCGATCACGGCCGCGGCACGACGGAGGCGCTCCCGGAAGTGGTGGCCGCCGTGGCCGGCCGGGCGCCGGTCCTCGTGGATGGCGGGTTCCTGCGCGGCACCGACATCGTCAAGGCGGTGGCCCTGGGGGCAGCCATGGTCGGGATCGGGCGGCTGGCCTGCTTCGGGCTGGCGGCCGCGGGGCAGGCGGGTCTCGTCCGCGTCCTGGAGCTGCTGGAGGAGGAGATCCGCATCTGTCTCGGGCTCCTGGGCGTGGAGCGGCTGGCGCAGCTCGGCGGCTCCCACCTGCACGGGGCGACGCCGGTGGCCCCGCCGCACGTGACCAGCGCCTTCCCCCTCCTGGACGAGGCAATCCCCTCGTGACGGGCGTGCGCTTCGGGCAGCCGGCGCCCGACTTCACGCTTCCTTCCACTGCCGGGGCGGATGTCACCCTCTCCGCCCTCCGCGGGCAGGACGTGGTGCTCGTCTTCTACTGCTTCGACTGGGGGAGCATCTGAACGCCGGAGCTCACCGGCCTGGTCCAGGTCGACCCTCGGCTCCGGGCGCGCGGCGCCGTTCTCCTCGGCATCAGCGCGGACAGCACCTTCTCGCATGCGGCCTACGCCGCGGCGCGCGGCTTCCCCTTTCCGCTCCTGAGTGATATCCACCGGACGGTGATCCGCGCCTACGGGGTGCTGGACGAGGCGCGGAACGTCGCCTGGCGCTCGACCTTCATCGTGGACCGCGAGGGCGCGCTCCGCTGGGGCCAGGCGGGCGACCGTCACATGGTCCGCGACGGCGGCGAGATCCTGCGCGTCCTCGACGTGATCGCGAGCCTCCGCGTGCGCTGACCCGGCCCGATGATCGCATAGGGGATCCCGTGGGCGCTGAGGAAGCCGTGAAGTCGCCAGGCGGTCTCGAACTGCCGGTTCACCGGATCCCGGCGAGACGGCGCCGGAGGGCCACGCGGGCCGCGATGGCCCACCGATCGAGCGCGGCCTGATCGGCCCGGCCCCGGCGGACGTCATCGCCGGGCGCGGGGCACCCGGGCGAGGGCCAGCGTGGCGCCCAGGGCCGGCAGCGCGGCCGTGAGCAGGAACAGGAGCCGGAAGCCCGCATGCGGCAGGATCATCCCCGAGCCGATGGCGCCCCCGGCGATTGCCAGCTCCAGCGCCGTGTAGTAGGTCCCCATCGCCTTGCCCCGCTCGGCCGCCGGCACGAGGTCCACGGTCCAGGCCATGAGGGGCGGCTGTGCGGTCCCGAAGCCGAGGCCGTGAAGCGCGCCCGCTAGCACGAGCCCCCACGGCCCGCGACTCGCTGCCAGGGCCGCCAGGCCCGCGGCGGTGAAAACGAGGCCGATGGCTGCCACCGGGGCGCGCCCCAGCCGGTCCGAGACCTGCCCCGCATAGCCCCTCACGGAGGCCACCACCAGCGCGAGCACGAGGAAGAAGAGGCCCGGGTTCGTGCCCTGGGATTCCGCGTAGAGCGGGAGATACGCCGCCATCAGCCCGTGAGTCCACATGAGGCAGACGACGATGAGGCAGGGGTAGGCCACCCTGCGGCTCAGCATCGCCCCGAGGCCGAGCCGGACGGCTGTCAGCGCCGGCAGTGTCTCGCGCTGCACGACGGCCAGGGCCAGCGTTGCCAGGGCGACGGTGGCCGAGATGGCGAAGAGCCAGGAGAAGCCCAGGCGCCCGGAGAGCCAGACGGCGATCAACGGTCCGAGCGCCAGCGCGACGTTCCCGGCGGCGCCCCAGAATCCCAGGATCTCCCCCCGACGCGCGGGCGGTGCCAGATCCGCGACCATGGCGGCGCACGCGGTGGGATAGAGCCCCATGCCGGCGCCGTGAACGAGGCGCACGCCGAGCAGCGCCATGGCCGTCCGGCTCACGCCATAGAGAAGGGAGGCGGCGAGGAAGAGCGCCGCGCCCGCCAGCATGAGCGGCCGGCGGCCGAAGTGGTCCGCGGCCCAGCCGGCCAGAGGCTTCACGAGCATGGAAGAGACCGCGAAGACACCGATGATGAGGCCGATGAGGGACTCCGGGATGCCCAGTCCGCGCGCGTACAGCGGCAGCGCCGGAAGCAGCAGGTAGAAAGAGAGGAAGAAGGTGAAGGCGCCGACCCAGAGGAGCAGGAACTGCGGCGAGAGGATGCGGCCGGTGGAGGCGTTCACCGGCGGAGTCTATTCCCGCCGGGCGCATGAGGTCAACCGCAGCCGGTGGCGCGCCGCCCGGGGCCTCCGGGCCCCCGAGGCGCTCGGGAGGCCGCCCGACATCCTCTGCCTTCACGGCCCTCGGACAGCGCCAAGGGGACGGTCCCGCCGGCACAGCTCCTGCCCGCTGTTGGAGTTGACACTTCAATTCATCATGATAGATTGAACTCGATGTTCGCGCGGCGGCTCAAGCTACCTCCCCCGGGCACCGAGACGTTCTTCCTGTGGGGACCCCGCCAGACGGGGAAGACTACCCTTCTCCAGGCCGCCTACCCCGACGCGCTGTGGATCGACCTGCTCAAGGCGGAGGAGTACCGGCGCTACGTGCAGAATCCCGAGCTGCTCCGCGGAGAGCTCGCGGCTCGCCCATCCGTCCGCCAGGTGGTCATCGACGAGGTGCAGAAGGTCCCGCAGCTCCTCGACGAGGCCCACTGGCTTCACGAGCGCCGAGGGATCCGCCTCGCCCTGTGCGGGTCGAGCGCCAGGAAGGTCAAGCGCGGCCAGGCCAACCTCCTCGGCGGCCGGGCCGTTCGCTACGAGCTGCTCGGCCTGACCGCGCGGGAGATCGGCCGGGAGTTCGATCTCGACCGCATGCTGAACCACGGGTACCTGCCGCTGATCTACCTGTCGAACGAGCCCCGACGGCTCCTCAACAGCTACGTCGCCGACTACTTGAAGGAGGAGGTCGCCGCGGAGGGACTCGTGCGCACCCTCCCGGTGTTCTCCGAGTTCCTCAACATCGCCGCCCTCTCCGACGCCGAGATCGTCAACTTCTCGACCATCGCGCGCGAGTGCGGCGTCTCGAGTCACACCGTCAAGGGGTACTTCGGGATCCTGGAGGACACGCTCCTCGGCCGCTGGCTCCCCGCCCATACCAGGCGCCCCAAGCGTCGGGTGATCGGCGCCCCCAAGTTCTACTTCGCCGACACGGGCGTCGTGAATCACCTTGCCCGTCGGGGCGAGCTCCACCGGGGCTCCGAGCTGTACGGCAAGGCCTTCGAGAACTGGGTCTTCCACGAGCTCTCCGCGCACAACGCGTACGCCGAGAGGTTCGCCACGCTGAGCCACTGGCGTGTCGCCAGCGGTATCGAGGTCGACTTCGTCGTCAACGACATGCAGCTCGCCATCGAGGCCAAGGCCACTGCCAGGATCACGGCGGACCACCTGAAGGGGCTGCGGTCCCTCGCCCGGGACCATCCTCGGCTCAAGCGGCGGGTCGTCGTCTGCCTCGAGGCCAAGAGCCGCCGCACCGAGGACGGAATCCTGATTCTCGGGGCGGGCGACTTCACCGAGCAGCTCGACGCCGGCAACCTGTTCTGAGGCGCGCCGCCGTCAACTGCCGATCGCGCGGCTGGCGGAGCGATGGCCGCGCCAATCTCACCCATGATTGCTATACTGCCCCGGAGATGGCGCTGAACGAGGCCGACACCCGCGCGAAGCTGATCGACCCGGCGCTCCACGCCCGCGGGTGGACCGAGGACCTGATCCGCCGCGAGGAGACGGCCGGGGCCGTGGAGCTGGGGGACGGCAAGCCTCGCCGGCGCGGCAGGGGGCGCGTTGACTACACGCTCAGGGTGAAGGTCAGCCCCGCTGCGCAGCCCCTCGCCTTGGCGCTCCTCGAGGCCAAGGCCGAGCACTTGCCGCCGACTCACGGCCTCGAGCAGGCGAAAGCCTATGGTGCTTGCCGCCGCCTCCACGTCGGCGTGGCCTTCTCCTCGAACGGCCACCTCTTCGTCGAGTTCGATCGCGCCACGGGACTGACCAGCGCCCCCCGGCCCCTGACCGAGTTCCCGACCCCTGCCGAGCTGCGGGCGCGCTACGAGCGAGCGATGGGGTTCAGCCTCGACGCCCCCCTCGCCGTGCCGCTGCTGACCCGCTATGCCGGTGGAGAGGAGGGAGCCAGGCGCTACTACCAGGATGCCGCGCTCCGTGCCCTGCTGGAGAAGCTCGCGCGCGGGGAGAAGCGGGCACTCCTGGCGCTGGCCACCGGGGCAGGGAAGACCCGCATCGCGGTGAATCTCCTCAAGCGCATCGCGGACGCCGGCCTGCTGCGTCGCGCGCTCTTCGTCTGCGACCGGGACGAGCTGAGGAGCCAGGGGCTCGGCGCCTTCCAGAACGTGTTCGGCGCCGACGCGGCGCCGGTCTCGGGCGGCAACCCCCAGAAGAACGCGCGCATCCTGATCGCGACCTACCAGACGCTGGAGGTGGCCACGGACGAGGCCACCGCGAGCTTTCTCACCGCCCACTACCCCGAGAACTACTTCAGCCACATCGTCATCGACGAGTGCCACCGCTCGGCCTGGGGGAAGTGGTCGCAGGTGCTGCTGCGGAACCCCGACGCCGTCCAGATCGGCCTGACGGCCACGCCGCGAAAGCTGGAGCTGACCGAGCGGACCCCGGAAAGCCAGGCCGATGCCCAGGTCTCGGCCGACAACCTCCACCATTTCGGCCCGCCCGTCTACGAGTACGACATGAGCCAGGGCATCGAGGACGGCTACCTGGCCGCCTGCGAGATCGTCCGGCGCGACATCTTCCTGGACGACAAGCCGCGCAACGAGCGCGAGACCGGGATCG